>DASSTN010000026.1:0-5682 GCA_035707905.1 Intrasporangium sp. | reverse complement strand
GCGACCCGCTGGCGCGCCGTGTCGTCGATGACGAGGTCGATGCCGTCCTCGTGCAGGGCGAAGTAGGCCATCAGCTCGGCGAGCCCCTGCTCCGGCGGGTGCTCGTCGACGATCTCGCCGAGACTCACCTGGGTGCGGTGCCGCAGCGCTGCCCTCACCTGGCCGACGAGCCGCGCGTGGTCGACGTGGTCGACGGTGAACAGGGCGGTCGTCTCGGCCGCATCTGCTGCCTCCGTGACCGTGCTGTCGATCTGGGGTGGCGCGGGCGGCGAGTAGAGGGGCCGTTCGAACGGGAGGGAGATCCCGGGTCGGGCGCTCTCGAGCTCCATCTCGACCGGCTCGCGCTCGTCGCGCAGCACGACCGAGCTGCTCTCGATGCTGCGGAGCAGCTCGATGACCCGGCGGTTCTCGAGCCAGACGGTGTCGTCGAGGAAGCGGCGGAGCTGGTCGGAGAGCGTCCGCACCGTTGCCTGGGTGCGGTCGGCGGCGGCCAGCCAGTCGCGGTCGATCCGCCGCACCCGGTCGTCCGCGGCGATCGCCTCGAGGCGATGCACCTCGTCGAGGAGGCCGCTCAGCTCGTCCTGTCGCTCGGCGGACAGGAGGAAGTCGTAGAAGGCCTGGAAGCTCCGGCCCTGGTCGGACTCGGAGATCGCATTGCGGTCACCGAGGAGCTGGTCGAGCAGCTCGCCCTTCGACCCGTCCCAGCCCGCGATCGTCTCGCGCATCTGCCGGTCGAGGGCGCGGAACTTGCCCTCGACCTCGCGGAAGTCGGAGAGCAGCTCGAGGGCCGTGCGCGCGAACTGCTGGTAGCGGTCCCGTTGGCCGGTCGGGTCGAGCACGTCGATCTCGCCGGCCTCCGCGCGGGCGATCTGCTCGTCGAGCCGCGCCCGCTCGGCGCGAAGATGCTCCAGCCGGTGCTCAGGGTCGGTGTCGCTGCCCGTGACGATCTGCCGGAGCAGCCCGACCAGCGTGTGCAGGCGTGACTCCGTGCCGACGAAGGCACGCTCCTGCAGCATGCCGACCCACGCGACGGCCCGCTCCAGTGCCGGGGTTGCATCGACGTGCGGCTCGTCACTGCCCTCGAGGTAGTAGAGCCGCAGCCAGCCGGACTCCTGACTCGCCCAGTCGGCGACGTAGGCGGACGCCGACTTGGGGTAGGCGCCGTCACCGAGCCGCTCGCGCAGCGCGTAGAGCTCGTCGTCGAGGCGGCTGACGAGCTCGGACTGGGTGAGGACCCGCACGTTCTCCTCGACGAAGGTCCGGCCCAGGAAGCTCACGATGAGGGGCGCGTTCGCGGCGCGGAGCAGCCGCCAGGCGGGATGCTGCTCGCGCAGCCGGCTCAGGTCGTCGTGGGACAGCACCGGGACCCCCTTTCGCTGCACCGGAGCATAGGCGACGGCGCCGACACCAGAGGAACGGCGCGGTCTCCGCGGGAAGCTGGGCGGTCAGCCGCCGAGGAGTCCCCTGATGTCCTCGGCACTGAGCGGCGCACCCATGAGCCCGCCCTCATCGACGACCCTGGCGAAGAGCTCGCGCTTGCGTTCCTGCAGGGCCAGCACCTTCTCCTCGATCGTGTCTTCGCTCACGAGGCGGTAGACCATCACGGTCTTGTCCTGGCCGATCCGGTGGGCCCGGTCGACCGCCTGCGCCTCGACGGCAGGGTTCCACCACGGGTCGAGCACGAAGACATAGTCGGCCTCGGTGAGGGTCAGACCGGCGCCTCCCGCCTTGAGGCTGATGACGAAGACGGGCGCGTCGCCGTCGGTGAAGGCGCTGATCCGCTTGGCCCGGTCGCGGGTGCGCCCGTCGAGGTAGACGTGCTCGATGGCCTCCTCGGCCAGCCGGTCGCGGACGATCCGCAGGAACGACGTGAACTGGCTGAAGACCAGGCAGCGGTGTCCCTCGGCGACGACCTCGACGAGCTGGTCGAGCAGCGCGTCCACCTTGCTCGACCGGATCTTCGCCGGCGCCTCCGCTTCGACGAGGTGGACATCGAGGCTGAGCTGACGCAACTTCGTCAGGGCACGCAGGATCGCGATGCGGTTGCGGTCGACGTCGTCGAGCAGGCCGAGAATCCGCTGTCGCTCCCGAGCGAGGTGCCGGTCGTAGATGCGTCGGTGCGGGGGGTTGAGGGTGACCGGCACGACCTGCTCGATCTTGGGCGGTAGATCCGTCGCGACGGACTCCTTCGTGCGGCGCAGCATCAGCGGCCTGATCCGACGTCGCAGCGTCTCGAGCAGCTCTGGAGCAGAACCGGACTCGATCGGTCTGCGATACGTCTCACTGAAGCGCTGTGGGGAGGGGAAGAGCCCCGGGGCCACGATCGACAGGAGCGCCCAGAGGTCCATGAGCGAGTTCTCGAGAGGCGTGCCGGTGATCGCGAGCTTGAACGGCGCCGGGAGCCGGCGGACAGCGGCATACGTCCTCGCTTGGTGGTTCTTGACGAACTGCGCCTCGTCGAGCACGAGCCCGCGCCACTGCCGCGCACGGAAGCCCTCCTCGTCGAGGCGGAAGATCGCGTATGACGTCAAGACGACGTGGGCGCCGACAGTCGCCTCAGCGACCGGGACCCCACGCCGCCGCTCGGTCTCGGTGACCCCCACCACCTGAAGATTGGGCGTGAAGCGGGCCGCCTCCCGCAGCCAGGCGCTGACGACGCTGGTCGGCGCCACGACGAGCAGGGGCTCTTCCGGTGTGAGCGACCCTGCCGCCCGGGCGCGCTCGGCCATTGCCAGGGTCTGGAGCGTCTTGCCGAGGCCCATGTCGTCGGCGAGGATGCCGCCGAGGTCGTGATCCCAGAGCAGGGAGAGCCAGTGGTAGCCGTCGAGCTGGTAGTGCCGCAGCTCGGCGTCGACGCCGGCCGGCACGTCCGGCCGAGGGAGGTCCTCGAGCATCAGCAGTGCACCGACGGACCGGGCCCATCGCTCGCTCTGGTGCGTGACCACGCCGAGCTCGACGAGCTCGGCCCACATGCCGGCCTGGAAGCGGTTGATGCGTAGCCCCTCGGACTCGCGGTCCTGCAGCCCGCGCGCCTCACCGATGATCCGCCGCAGCGCGCGCAGGGCGGGCACGTCGAGGGAGAACCACGTGCCGTTGTCGAGGATGAGGTGCCCCTCGCCGAGGGACAGCGCGGTGAGCAGCCGCGCGAGGGGGACCGGGTGGCCCTCGACGGTGACGTCGATGCCGAGCCCGAACCAGTCGAGCTGGGGCCCCTCCTCGGCAGGAGGGGAGAAGAGGTCGCTGGGCTCGGGGTCGCTCGTCGAGACGGAGACGAGCGGCGCGGCGGTCGTCTCCGTGTAATCGGGCAGGTCGCCGGTGACGGACACGTCGATGTCGTCGCGGCGTTCGAGCTCGGGCAGCACGTCGCGGACGAAGCGCACCGTGTCCATTCCGGTCAGCTCGGGCTCCGCGACGACGGCGCCACCGGTCAGGCCCTGCTTGGCGGTGCGCAGCCCCGGCACGGCGTCGAGGACGTCGAGGCTGGTGAGCAGGGCCTCCTCGGCGCCGCTGTCGCGGGGGACCGGAGGGCTGTCGTGCGCGCCATCTCCGCGGAGTGGCACGTCGATCCGGTCGCCCCCGACGGTGTAGCGGAAGGCCCAGTGCAAGCGCAGCCGGTGCTCTCGCTCGACGGTGAGCCGCAGCGCGAGTCGGGGTGGCAGGACCTCCGGCAACTCGACGCTGTCGTCGCTGGAGATGACCTGGGCCTGCTGCCGCAAGGTCGGGTAGTAGTGCTGCAGGAAGCGGTCCACGTCGGCGGCGGGGACGTGGACGGTGCGCCCCATCAGGGCGGCGAGCCCCGGGTCGACCGCCTCGGCGAACCGGGCGAGGACCAGTTCGTCCCGCAACTGGACGAACAGCCCGTGCGGCGGCGAGCCGATGACGTGCCGCGGGCCGTCTGTGGGGAGCGGTAGCGGGAGGCTGCCTCGCACCGTGAGCGCGCCGGCGCTCGTCGTGGACAGGTCGAGGACCGGGGCGATGGGTTCGGGCAGGACGCGGACCGGGTGCTGGCCACGGTTGCCCGTGACGAGAGTGACCCCCACGGCGAGCGCCTCGTCGAGGAGGCGCCAGAAGGCCGGGCCGAGGTCGTCGACCGCGACGGTCTGGTTCGACGAGTAGAAGTAGCCGTTGGTGCGGGTGCGCTCCCACAGCTGGAGGGCGCGGACCGCGGAACGGTGCTCGGGGTTGATCGGGCCGCTGCGATAGCCGTACTCCAGGTCCTGCCAGCTGACGCCGGTGCGCACCCAGCCGCCGTTGGCTCCCGCCGTGAGCGGTCGCAGGGTGAGGCGCGGCTCCGTCCGGGTCTTCGCGAAGCGCGTCGCTGGTGTGCTGACCTCGGCGAGGAGCGCCAGCGGCTTGCCCCGGCTCGTCTCCGGGACGGGAGCGGCAGGGCGGACGATGGCGTCGAACACCGTTTGCCAGGCGGGCGGTTCAGCGGGGCCGGGCAGTGCCGGGTCGTGCGGGCCGTGTGGAGTGCCGAGCTCATCGACCCCTGTGAGGGCACGCGCGGCGAGGACCGCGGCGACGACGTGCTTGCAGTCGAGCTCCATGGGGCACGTGCACGTGCTCGACCAGGACAGACCGTCGCCCTGCCCGTCGTCGTCATCCTCGTCGAGGCTCACCGTCGTCGTGTAGGCGCTGGCACGGTGGCCCTTGACCTTCGCCACGACGAGGGTGCCCTCTCTGCCGATCGTGCACTTCACGACCCGGTTCTGACGCGAGTACCGGCGTCCGCGGTCGACCGTCGTGTCGCCCAGCTCGGCGCGGAGGTACGCCTCGTCGAGGAACGTGAGCCAGGGTGCAGCGGTCATGGCGTCCTGCTGGTCGTGCGTTGCGGTCGGCATTCAGCCTACGGCTGCGCTCTCCACGGCTTGCCCCGGCCCGGCAGGGGCGTCCGTAGCATGTGGCCGGACCACCGAGCAGTATGTGGCCGGACCGCCGAGCGCGAAGGAGCCGAGGACAGACATGGTCGAACCTCTGTGGACACCGACGGACTACCACCTGAAGGGCAGCGCGCTCGCGCGCTTCCAGCGGCACGTGGCGCAGCGGCATACGGTCCCGGCGGAGGGCTTCGACGCGCTCTGGGAGTGGTCGACGACCGAGGTGGCCGACTTCTGGGCCGAGGTATGGGACTGGTTCGGGCTCCCTGCCCGCCCCGTGGACGCGCCTGTCCTCGAGGGCGACCACATGCCCGGCGGCTACCGCTGGTTCCCCGGGACGCGGCTCAACTATGCGGACTTCCTTCTCGCGCAGGGCGACCCGAATGACGAGGCCGTCATCGGGACGACCGAGGCAGGGGGCCGCCGGGCCTTGACCCGGCGTGAGCTGCGCGAGCAGGCGACGGCCTTCGCGGCGACCCTGCGCCGGCTCGGTGTCCGTGAGGGTGACCGGGTCGTCGGCTACCTGCCGAACGTTCCCGAGGCCGTCGTCGCCTTCCTCGGCACGGCGCTCATCGGCGCGACCTGGAGTGCCGTCGGGCAGGACTACGCCCCCGACGCCGTCGTGCACCGCTTCGGCCAGCTCGAGCCGCGCGTCCTCGTCGCCGCGGACGGCTACCACTGGGCGGGCCGCGCCGTCGACCGGCTGGCCGGCGTGGCCGAGCTCGCGAGCGGGCTGCCCACGGTCGAGCACACGATCGTCGTGTCGCACCTCGGTGCCGCGCCCCCCGAGGGGACGATCGCGTGG
>DASSTN010000025.1:0-3564 GCA_035707905.1 Intrasporangium sp. | reverse complement strand
CCCTCCCCCAAGGACGGCAAGTGGGCCTTCTGCTCCGGCGGTGACCAGCGCATCCGCGGGCGCTCGGGCTACCAGTACGCGTCCGGGGACACGGCGGAGACGGTCGACGAGGCGCGGGTCAAGGCCCAGGGCGGGCGGCTGCACATCCTCGAGGTGCAGCGGCTCATCCGGACCATGCCCAAGGTCGTCATCGCCGTCGTCAACGGTTGGGCGGCCGGTGGCGGCCACTCGCTGCACGTCGTCTGCGACCTGACCATCGCCTCCCGCGAGCACGCCCGCTTCAAGCAGACCGATGCCGACGTGGGCTCGTTCGACGGCGGCTACGGCAGCGCCTACCTCGCCAAGTCCGTCGGCCAGAAGTTCGCCCGCGAGATCTTCCACCTCGGGCGCACCTACACGGCCGAGGACATGCACCGGATGGGCGCGGTCAACATCGTGGCCGACCACGCCGACCTCGAGAAGGAGGCGCTGCAGGCCGCCTCCGAGATCATGGGCAAGTCGCCGCAGGCGCAGCGGATGCTGAAGTTTGCCTTCAACCTCACCGACGACGGCCTCATGGGCCAGCAGGTCTTCGCCGGCGAGGCGACCCGGCTCGCCTACATGACCGACGAGGCCGTCGAGGGCCGCGACCAGTTCCTCGAGAAGCGCGACCCCGACTGGAGCCCGTTCCCCTGGTACTTCTGACGCCGAGTCCGCGGCCGCCGCGACAGGGCAAGATGAACGGGTGAGCTCCCACCGCGACCCCCACAGCACCGGCCCCGGCCGGCCGCGGGTCGAGGCGGCCGAGCAGCTCGACGTCCCGCCGGGCGGCCGTCCGGCCGACTACCGGCAGCCCTTCCGGACCACCGCCGCGAACGCGACGAGAGCCGTGGGTCGTGGCGTCGGCCGCGCCGCCCGCGCCACCGGGCGCGCGGGCCGGTTCACGGTCCGCCGCTACCACGACTACACGCACTCCGGTGGCGCCGGCGAGTCCGGTCTTGCCCGGGTCACCGGGCTGCATGCGACCCACACCGCCGGTGACGCGGCGATGATGCTCGCCCTCGCCGGCACCGTCTTCCTCAACCCCAGGACCGTCGAGGCCCGCGACCAGGTGGCGTGGTTCCTCCTGCTGACGATGGTCCCGTTCATTCTCGTCGCACCGTTCCTCGGGCCGCTCCTCGACCGGGTCCCGCACGGCCGGCGCTGGGCGCTCGGCACGACGATGGCGGTGCGCGCCTTCCTCTGCTGGGTCATGGCCGAGGCCATCACCGGCCACAGCAACTGGCTCTTCCCCGCCGCGCTCGCCTACCTCGTCGCGTCGAAGGCCTACACGGTCGTCCGGGCCGCCGCCGTCCCGCGCGTCCTGCCCGCCGGCACGTCCCTGGTCAAGGCCAACTCCAAGGTCTCCGTCGCCGGCATCATCGGCGGCACGCTCGGGGGCGCGCTCGGCGGGGTGTTCATGCTCGCCGGTGCCTCCTGGGCCCTGCGGGCCACCTTCGTCGTCTTCGTCGTCGGGACCGTCCAGGCGATCCGGCTCCCGGCCCGGATCGACAGCTCCGAGGGCGAGCGGCACCTCGAGGACACCCAGGCCATCCCGCTCGAGCCCGCTCAGCGGCCTACGGCTGCGGCAGGCGCGACGGCCGGTCGCGACGACGCGCTCACGGTCGACTCCCTCGGCGTCCTCGGACGCGCACGCCGGCGCCTCCGTGCCATCCCGTGGCCGGTGCGGCACGCGATGTGGACGACCGGAGGCACGCGCCTGCTGACCGGCTTCCTGATCCTCTTCATGGCCTTCCTCGCCAAGGAGCACCCGGTCGACGGGATGCGGATGGAGCTCGTCCTCGGCCTCGTCGCCGTCGCGATCGCCGTCGGCAACGCCCTCGGAAGCGCGCTCGGCAGCGTCCTGCGCGACCACCGCCCGGAGCGGGTCGCAATGGTCGCCCTGCTCGTCGCGATGGTCGCCTGTGCCGCGACGGGCGTCTGGTACGGCCTGCTCCTCGTCGCCGTCATCGGTCTCGTCCAGGGCCTCACGGCGCAGCTCGCCAAGCTCTGCCTCGACGCCCTCGTCCAGCGGGAGGTCGACGAGTCGGTCCGCACGTCGGTCTTCGGCTGGTCCGAGACAATGCTGCAGATGCTCTGGGTCGTCGGCGGTGCGCTTGGCATCGTGCTGCCGCTCGACCCGCACATCGGCTTCCCCGTCGCCGCCGTCGCCCTGCTCGGCTGCGTCGTCCTCGCCGCCCGCACCCGCCGGGTCGGCCGCCCCGCCCGGTCCCGCCCCATCCCGAAAGCTGCCTCGTGACGCTCATCCCGCTGCCCGTGCCTGCCGGCCCGGACGCCCTGTCGATCCTGCCCGCCCTCGAGGACGCGCTGGCCGGACGTGCCGCAGTCATGCCGTATGCCGCTGACGGACCTCCGCCGGTCGTCGCACCTCACGACCCGGCACAGCTCCCCGAGCGGCTCGCCGTCGCGGTCGGCACCTCGGGGTCGACGGGTCGACCCAAACGCGCCCTGCTCACGGCCGACGCCCTGGCGGCCTCCGCGGATGCCACGCATGCCGTGCTCGGCGGCCCGGGGACCTGGCTGCTCGCGATGCCCGCGCACCACATCGCCGGGCTGCAGGTGCTCGTCCGGTCACTGCGTGCCGGCACCAGCCCGCACGCGCTCGACAGTCGGGACGGCTTCACGGCCGCCGGCTTCGCCCGGGCCGCGTGGGCCCTGCGGGAGACCGGTGCCGGGCGGCGCTACACCGCGCTCGTGCCGACCCAGCTCGGCCGGCTCCTCGCCGACCAGGACGGGCTCGAGGCGCTGCTCGGCTTCGACGGCGTGCTCGTGGGCGGGTCGGCGACGCCGCAGGCGATGCAGGAGGAGGCCCTGGAGGCCGGCGTGGCACTCCGGCTCACCTACGGCATGAGCGAGACCGCCGGTGGGTGCGTCTACGACGGGGTGCCCCTGCCGGTGACCCGGATCCACGTCGACAACGACCGGCACGTCGTCCTCGGCGGGGCGACCGTGGCCGCCGGCTACCTCGGTGAGCCGGGCCTGACCGCGGACGCGTTCGCCGTCGACCCGGAGGGGGTGCGCTGGTTCCGCACGGACGACCTCGGGCACTTCGACGAGGGCGAGCGGCTCGTCATCGACGGGCGTGCCGACGACGTCATCAACAGCGGAGGCCTCAAGATCACTCCGGGCGTCGTCGAGGACGCGATCGCCCGGCACGTCCCCGGTGTGCTCGACGCCGTCGTCGTCGGGGTCCCGGACGACGAGTGGGGCGAGGCCGTGTGCGCAGCGGTCACCCTCGTCGACCCGACCGCCCGCGTCACCGCACTCGACCTGCGCGACGAGCTGCGCGGCATACTGCCCGACCCCGCCCTGCCGAGGCGGGTCGTCACGCTGCCCGCGATCCCACAGCGCGGGCCGGGCAAGCCGGACCGAGCCGCGATCCGACTGGCCCTACAGGCGGACTGAGCCGTCGGAGGGGATGGCAAAATGGGGGGACCGTCTCGCCCCAAGGAGTGCCCGTGGCTCGCGTCCTGCTCACCGCAGCCGTGGTCTTCGCGACGATCTACGCGTTCGTGGACTGCGTGC
>DASSTN010000024.1:0-6323 GCA_035707905.1 Intrasporangium sp. | reverse complement strand
CCGGATCCGCTCGGCGGCCTCCTGCAGGCGGCGGCGCCGGATCATGGCGGAGGGCGGCAGGCCGACATAGCGCTTGGCGAGCCGCTGCACGGTGCGCGTGGAGACGCCCAGCCGGGCCGCGGCGTCGGCCGGGTGCAGCACCTTGCGGTCGCCCTCGATGAGGTCGGACAGGGAGTTGGCCAGCCGTGCCTCGTCGGTGAGGTCCGGCACCCGGGTGCGGAGCCACGCGGAGAAGGCCTTGACCGCCTCTTCATGCCGGGAGCCCCGGTCAGCCGCCTGCATGGCCTCGCTCACCACGGCGTGCAGGTCTGGCAGGTCGAGGCGCCGATAGGCGTCCCGGACGGAGGCCGGGTCCTCGACGAGCGCGGCCACGGCCGCCGGGCGCAGCAGGGCGCCGACCGCCCACCCGGTGCCGACGAGGTCCCGGTGCGTGCGGCGGGTGGTCGGCCCGGCCAGACCGACGAGATCCTCCTCCACGACGAGGTTGCTCGCGGGGTAGGCGACGACCTCCTGCCGAGAGGTGGTGCCGGGCGGCAGGTCCCACTCGGGTATCCAGAACCACCGGACGAGGTCGCGCACCGCGGCCGGAGCGGGCAGTCGCTGGAACGACGGCAACCGCTCTGGGAAGAGGACGCCGCGGCCCGATCCGGTCATGCCGACAGGGTAGGACCCGGCGGAGACGGCGCGCTGTCGCGAATCTGCAAGCCGAGGGCCGCCGGCGCCACCTAGCGTCCCTGACATGAGCGACATCAGGACCACCGACAGCACCAGCACCGAGCGCGCCACCGCAGCAGACGGTCAGTTCACCACGAGAGGGGTGCCGCACGGGTTCACGAGCCTCACGCCCTTCCTCGCCATCCCGGACGCCCGCTCGGCGGTGGCGTTCTACCGCGACATCTTCGGGGCCCGGGTCGTCGACGTGACGGAGATGGGCGGGGTGGTCGCCCACGCCGAGCTCGACTTCGGCAACGGGCACCTCCAGCTCGGCGAGCCGAATCCCACCTTCCACCTCATCCCGGCGCCGGAGGGTGAGGACGACTGCTACTCGATCGCGCTCTACTGTCCGGACGTGGACGACGTCGTCGAGCGCGCGGTTGCGGCGGGGGCGACGGTCCGCGAGCCCGTCATGCAGTTCGTCTCCGGGGACCGGTTCGCGAGCATCCGTGACCCGTTCGGGGTCAGGTGGTCCGTCATGACGAGGGTCGAGGACCTGTCGGAGGAGGAGAGCGCACGACGGGTCGCGGAGTGGGCCGCACAGCAGGGCTGACCCGTCAGACGGCCTGCTGCTGGGAGACCCAGGACGCGTGCAGCCTCGTGTAAACCCCACCGAGCGGCACGAGGTCGCTGTGTGGCCCGCGTTCGACGACCCGCCCGGCGTCGACGACGATCACCTCGTCGGCGGCCTCGGCCGTCGAGAGCCGGTGGGCGATCGCGATGCTCGTGCGGCCGCGCGTGAGCGAGTCGAGCGCCCGCTGCAGGCGGACCTCGGTGCCCGGGTCGACGGCCGAGGTCGCCTCGTCGAGGACGAGCAGGTCCGGGTCTGCGAGGTAGGCCCGGGCCAGTGCGACGAGCTGCCGCTCACCCGCCGAGAGGGACTCCCCCCGCTGGCCGACCTCGGTGTGCAGTCCCTGCGGCAGGGTGGCCAGCCAGCCGTCCAGGCCGAGCTCGGTGAGGGTGAGGCGGACGTCGTCCTCGGTCGACTCGGGCCGCCCGAACCGGATGTTCTCCAGCAGGGTGCCCTCGAAGAGGAACCCCTCCTGCGGGACGAGGACGACGCGCTGGCGCAGTGAGGCGAAGCTGACGCGTCGCAGGTCCGTGCCGTCGATGAGGACCCGTCCCGTCGTCGGGTCCATGAGCCGGGTCAGCAGCTTCGCGAGGGTCGACTTGCCGGAGCCGGTCTCGCCGACGATCGCGATCCGGGACCGGGGCTCGATTGCCAGGTCGATGTCGTGGAGGACCTGTCCGCCACCGGGGTAGGCGAAGCCGACGTGCTCGAAGGCGACCCGGATCGGGCCGCGGGGCAGGGTGACACCGTCCTCGGGGTCCGCCACGTCGGCGGGGGTGTCGATGATGCCGATGACGCGCCGCCAGCCGGCCACTGCGTTCTGCATCTCGTTGAGGATCTCGGTCGCCTGCTGCACCGGCTGGGTGAAGAGGTTGACGAGGAAGAGGAAGGCGAGCAGCTCACCGAGCGTGAGCCGGCCGTCCACCGCCAGCACGGTGCCGACGACGAGGACCACCGCCGTCGTCAGCCCCGAGACGAGCTGGCCCGAGGTGAAGGCCAGCACGGAGCGCGTCTGCGCCCCGATCGCCGCCTTGCGGTGCGCCTCGACGGTTCGGTCGATCCGCTCGGCGGTGCGGTCTTCGACGGCGTAGGCGCGGATCGCCTGGGCACCGACGACGGCCTCGGAGATGGCGCCCAGCATGTCACCGACCCGCTCGCGCACGCGGGTGTAGGCGCGACCGACGATGCCCTGGAACTTCTGGATGATGAGGAACAGGGGGACGAAGCAGACCCAGACGACGAGCCCGAGCACGGGGCTGTAGACGAACATGAGCACCGTCGCGAGGGTGATCTGCGCGAGGTTGATCATGAGCATCAGCCCGCCGAACTGCACGAACATCGAGATCGTGTCGACGTCGGACGTCACCCGCGAGACGAGGCTGCCGCGGCGCTCGGTGCTCTGGGTCAGCATGGCGAGGTCGTGGATGTGCCGGAAGGCCTTGACCCGCAAGGTCGCGAGCCCGCTCTCCGATGCACGGAAGAGCCGGACGTTGACGAGGTAGGCCGAGCAGGCGGTCACGACGACCCCGGCGAGGGCGACGCAGACCCAGCGGATGACGATGTCGACGTCCGGTCCGCCGACCGCGAGGATGCCGTCGTCCGTCGTCCGCTGCACCACGAACGGCACGAGGATCCTGCCGAGGGTCGACAGGACGGCGAACAGGATCGTGACGCCGATCCCCCTTCGGAGCTCGGGCGAGAGGACGACGCCGCGGCGCAGGGTCTGCCAGGTGCTCAGCTCCTGGCCGGAGGCGATGCCGCCGTGGTCGACGAGGGGCGCGCCGCGCATGCTCACAGCCGCACCCCCTCACCGGCGGCTGTCTCCTCGTCGGGGGCCCGCTCCTCGTCGGCCGCGATCGCCTCGCGTTCTGCTGCCTCGCGGGCGTAGGCGGTGACGAGGCGCTCGTAGCCCGCGCAGCGTGACATCAGCTCGGCATGGGCGCCGTGGTCGACGACCTGCCCCTCCTCGATGTAGACGACCTCGTCGGCGAGCAGGATCGTGGCCATGCGGTAGGCGACGACGAGGACGGTCGTGCCGCTGCTCGCATCGCGCAGGGCAGCAAGGATGGCCTGCTCGACGCTCGGGTCGACCGCAGAGGTCGCGTCGTCGAGGATGAGCAGCTGTGGCTCACGGATCACCGCTCGTGCCAAGGCAATCCGTTGACGCTGACCACCCGAGAGCGTCCCGCCGCGTTCCCCCACCCGCGTGTCGAGTCCGTGCGGCAGTCGCTCGACGAAATCCGCGCCCTGGGCCACTCGGAGGGCCGCCCAGACCCGGTCGTCCGGGTGCTCCACACCGAGGGTGATGTTGCCACGGACCGTGTCGTCGAACATGAAGGTCTGCTGGGCGACGAGAGCCGCGACGTCCGAGACGCCTCCTCTGCGCACCTCGCGCAGGTCGATCCCGTCGATGCGGACGGCGCCGGTGTCCGGGTCGACGAGGCGCATCATCAGCTCGGTGAGGGTCGACTTGCCGCTCCCCGTCGGGCCGACGAGTGCCACGGTCGAGCCGGCTGCCACGTCGAGCGTCACCCCCGTGATCGTCTCGTTGCGCTCGAGCACGCCCGACTCGGTGAGCACCTCGTGCGCGAAGGAGATCTCGTCGGCGGTGAGCCCGCTCGCTCGACCCGTCGGCAGGGTGCGGTCGCCGTACTCCATCGCCCCGCGCGCCTCGAGGACCGCGGAGACGCGGTTCCACCCGACGACGGCCCGTGGCAGCTCGGCCAGGACCCAGCCGAGCGCCCTCACCGGGAAGGCGGTGATGGAGAAGAGATAGGCGATCTGGACGACCTGAGCGGCCGACAGCTCTCCCCCACGGACCCGCATCGTGCCGACGACGAGGACAGCCAGCGTGCCGAGCGTCGGGATGGCCTCGATGGCCGGGTCGAAGCGGCCGCGCGTGCGACCCACCTCGATGTTGGCGTCCCGCAGCTCGTTGGTCACCCGCCGGAACCGCTCCGTCTCGAAGTCCTCCCGGCCGAGCGACTTGACGATGAGAGCCGCCTCGAAGCTCTCGTGGGCGACCTCCGAGACCTCCGCCCGCAGCTGCTGCGCGCGCGTGACGCGCGGCGACATCGCCCGCTGGAAGGCGACGTTGGCCGCGAAGAGCATGGGGAAGACGGTGAGGCCGATGAGAGCGAGGACCGGGTCGACGACGACCATCTGCACGACGCCGAAGGCCAGCATGACGAGCACGCCGATCGCCATGGGCAGTGGCGCGAAGACGTTCCAGGACGCTTCGACGTCGGCGTTCGCGTTGGAGAGCAGTTGGCCGGAGGGGTGCCGGTGGTGCCAGCTGAGCGGCAGGCGGAGGTACTGCCGCGTCACGAGCCGTCGATACCGGGCGCCGAGGTTGTACATGGCGACGCCTCCGGCGACACGCCGCCCGATGACGCCGATGACGGTGGCGAGCACGACCAGGCCGACCGTCCCGCCGATGTACCAGAGCTGCCCGGCCGTCACGTGCCGAGCGGCGATGGCCGGAGTGATCGCCTCGTCGGTCACATGTCCGATCGCCCACGCGGTCAGCGACGTCATGATGCCGTAGACGGCACTGCCGATGACAGCGACGGAGAACCACCGTGGCTCGTCACGGACGCCACGGCGGATCACGGCGAGGCCCTGACGCAGGCTCGACCGGCTGGGCAGGGCCACCAAGGTGCTCACGGGCGCCTCCTGGTGAGGCCGGCGCTGCGGCTCGATGACTCGGGGGACACGAAGGACGAGCCTCTCACGACTCGGCGTCCCCCTCAGCCCGACGCTCACGCGGTCGCCAGCTCTTGGCAGGATGTCGACGTGTCCGTTCCCACCACGATCCGGCGCGACCGGCTCTCGGTGACGAGCGTGCGGCCCGCCCGTCCCGAGGACCTGGAGCGTCTCCAGGAGGTCGAGGCCGCCGCCGATCGCAGGTTCGCCGAGCATTTCGACGTCTCGGGCTGGCCCGCTCCGCCCACTGGAGCCGAAAGGGCTGGGGAGCGCGGCTTCGTCCTCGTCGTGGGCCAGCCGGTCGTGGGGTTCGCGCACGTCATCGAGCTCGGCCCAGAGAGCCGCCCGCACCTGCACCTCGAACAGCTGTCGGTCCACCCCGACTCCGGCGGACAGGGGCTCGGCACCATGCTCCTGCTGGCCGCGCTCGGCATCGGACTCGACCGCGGGTATGGGGCGATCACCCTCATGACCTACGCCGACATCCCCTGGAACGCCCCCTGGTACGCGAAGCACGGCTTCCGGGAGCTGGACCTGCCGGCGTCTGAGGGGCCGAGCCGGGACGACGCGGCTGAGCTCCTCTACCCTCTCCGCCGGACGGAACAACAGCAGGGTCTCGACCACCATGGCAGACGGGTGGCGATGATCCGCCCCCTCGTCGAGGAGCCGGCGCCCATCCCCGCAGTGAGCGTCATTCCCTTGCGCGACGGACCAAGTGGGCTGGAGGCATTCGTCCAACACCGCGTCGCGACAATGGATTTCGCGCCCGGAGCCGTCGTGTTCCCGGGCGGACGGGTGGATGCCGCGGATGCTGCTAGCGCCGGGACGATGGCCCTCCCGGCGGACGTCGTGACTGCACATGGGCGCCGGTGGAGGCACACACCATACGGGGGCCCGGACGCGGCGGCCGGACGGCGCGTGCGCACTCTGCTCGCGACGGGCGTCCGGGAGCTGGCCGAGGAGACGGGGGTGGTGGTCGCCCCCAGACGGCTGGTGCCCTGGGACAGCTGGGTGACGCCGATCGGCTACGGCAAGCGCTTCGATGTCGCGTTCTTCGTCCTCCCCGTCGAGCGGGACACCTTGGCACATACGACGACCGAGGCTTCGGGCTCTGAGTGGCTGCCGATCAACGATCTCGTCTCCCGGGCGGAGGCTGGGGAGCTGGCGCTCGTCCCGCCGACCCGCACGATCGTCGACGAGCTCCAACGACTCGGGTCGGTCGAGGCGGTCCTGGCCCTCCAACCGGTGATCGAGTCCGTGCGGCATGACGTCACACCGCTTCGACCACGGCGGTCGGAGAGCACTGTCGGTGGTCAGCGTTAGGCTGTTCTCA
>DASSTN010000023.1:0-4227 GCA_035707905.1 Intrasporangium sp. | reverse complement strand
ACGCGACGGACCAGCCTCGTCGACGTTGTTGCCGTGCTCGTCGAGCATCGCCCGGACCCGGCCATGGCCGTTGCCGGCGACGATGGCGTCCCCGACCTTGAGCGTGCCGGACTGGACCAGCACCGTCGCGACCGGGCCGCGGCCCTTGTCCAGGTGCGCTTCGATGGCGACACCTCGCGCGTCCTTGTTCGGGTTGGCGCGCAGGTCGAGCGCGGCGTCCGCCGTCAGCAGGACCGCCTCGAGCAGGCCGTCGATGTTGGTGCCCTGCTTCGCCGAGACGTCGACGAACATGGTGTCGCCGCCGTACTCCTCGGCGATGAGGTTGTACTCGGTCAGCTGCTGGCGGATCTTCGCCGGGTTGGCCTCCGGCTTGTCGATCTTGTTGACCGCCACGACGATCGGCACCCCAGCCGCCTGGGCGTGGTTGAGCGCCTCCACCGTCTGCGGCATGACGCCGTCGTCCGCGGCGACGACCAGGATCGCGATGTCCGTCACCGATGCGCCACGGGCACGCATGGCCGTGAAGGCCTCGTGTCCCGGGGTGTCGATGAAGGTGACGGCACGCTTCTCACCCTCGTGCTCGGTGACGACCTGGTAGGCACCGATGTGCTGGGTGATGCCGCCCGCCTCGTCCTCGGCGACGTGCTCGGAGCGGATCGCGTCGAGGAGCTTGGTCTTGCCGTGGTCGACGTGGCCCATGACGGTCACGACCGGTGGGCGCGCCTCGAGGTCCTCGTCCTCCTCGGCCTCGAGCTCGGCGTCGAGGTCGATGTTGAAGGACCCGAGGAGCTCGCGCTCCTCGTCCTCAGGCGAGACGACCTGGACGTCATAGCCCAGCTCGGCACCGAGGAGCCTGAAGGTGTCCTCGTCGAGCGACTGGGTCGCTGTCGCCATCTCGCCGAGATGGAACAGGACCGTGACGAGCGAGGCCGGGTTGGCGTTGATCTTGTCCGCGAAGTCCGTCAAGGACGCGCCGCGGCGGACCCGAACCACCGTCGTGCCGTCACCGTGCGGGACGCTGACGCCGCCGATCGTCGGCGCCTGCATCTGCTCGAACTCTTGACGCTTGGCACGCTTGGACTTGCGGCCGCGCACAGGGCGTCCACCGCCTCGGCCGAAGGCACCCGCCGTCGAGCCACGGCCTCCGCCACCGCCACGCGGCCCGCCGAAACCGCCACGGCCGCCACCGGGACCGCCGAAGCCGCCACCGCCGCGGCCACCCGCGCCGGCTCCGGCTCCCGCACCGCCGCGGCCGGGAGCACCCGGACGGGCGCCGGGGCGACCGACCGTGCTGCGCTCGGGCATCATGCCCGGGCTGGGACGCGGGCCACCCGGACGGGGGCCGGCGCCCGGAGCACCGGGGCGCGGTGCGCCCGGACGCGGCGCACCCGGACGGGGACCGCCCGGACGCTGCTGCGGACGGGGCATGCCCTGGCTCGGGCTGAACGGGTTGTTGCCCGGGCGCGGACCGGCCTCACCCGGACGCGGTCGGGACTGCTGCATGCCCTGGCTCGAACTGAACGGGTTGTTGCCGGGACGCGGTCCGCCAGGACGCGGCGCCGGACGGGGCCCGGGAGCCGCGGGCGTGGTGGGCCGGCCGCCGTCACGTGACGCCGGCTTCGGCCCGGCCGGCTTGGGGCCGGGGCGGGCGGGAGCGCTCGGTCCAGCCTGGGCAGCCGGGGCTGCCGGGGCTGCCGGGGCCGGAGCAGGCGCAGGTGCCTGAGCAGCAGGGGCCGGTGCTGGCGCCTTCGCCGCGGGCGCCTGAGGGGCCGGAGCGGGAGTGGGTGCAGGTTGGGCCGGCGCCGAGGGTGCGGTCGCTGCCGCGGTCGGTGCCGGGCTGCTGGATGCCGCGGCCGGCGCGCTCTTGCTGGTGGGCGCCGCGGGCTTGGCCGGCGTGGGCGGCGCGCTCTTGACGGCCTGCTTGGCCTGGGCCTTCCCACCGGCAGCGTGCTCCTGGGGGAAGGTTTCCTTGATCTTGCGGACGACGGGGGGCTCGATGGTCGACGACGCCGACCGGACGAACTCTCCCTGGCTCTTGAGGTGTGCGAGCAGAACCTTGCTCTCGACTCCGAGCTCCTTTGCGAGCTCGTAGACTCGGACCTTGGCCACATTTCTCCTGTCTCGGTCCGACCGACAGGAGTGGCCGAACCGTCGTTACAACTGGGGCTTGCTCATCGCTGAGTACTCATCGGGTGCTCATCGCGTTTCAACCCGCCTCATGTGCGTTTGACCGTTCTTCTGACGTGATGGCCGCCGTGCGACGACCGCTTTGCTACGGGTGCCGGATCCCGAGATGGTGGGCGACGGCGTGGAGATCGACCGGGGCCTGCAGGCGCAGGGCACGTCCGAACGCCTTCCGGCGCACCGCCAGCTCGAAGCACTCGGGTGTCGGGTGCAGCCACGCACCACGCCCGCGCATCCGGTGTCCCGGATCGGGACGGAGGATGATTGCCCCACGGGTGGGTCTCTCGTCCTCTGCCTGGTCCGCGACGACTCGCAGTAGTGCCGACCAGCTATCCGTGCGTCGACATCCCACACAGGTGCGGAACGGGTCAGCGCGGAGTCCAGACCGGTCGGCCACGTACCAGTCTACCGCCTGCGGCACGGTGCTCGCTGCCCGCTCTGCCCGACGGCGTTGCGCTCGCTCGCTCACTCACGCTCGGTGTCGGGCCGGATGTCGATGCGCCAACCGGTCAGCTTCGCGGCAAGACGGGCATTCTGGCCCTCCTTGCCGATCGCGAGGCTGAGCTGGTAGTCGGGCACGGTCACCCGCGCCGTCCGCGCCACCGGGTCGACGATGTCGACCGACTGGACACGGGCCGGGCTCAGGGCCGCGGCCACGAACTGGGCAGGCTCATCGGAGTAGTCGACGATGTCGATCTTTTCCCCGCGAAGCTCGGTCATGACAGCGCGCACCCGGGCCCCCATTGGCCCGATGCAGGCGCCCTTGGCGTTGACCCCCGGCACTGTGGAGCGGACCGCGATCTTCGTCCGGTGCCCCGCCTCGCGGGCGAGGGCAGAGATCTCGACCGTGCCGTCCGCGATCTCGGGGACCTCGAACCGGAACAGCTGCCGCACGAGGTTGGGGTGGGTGCGCGAGAGGCCGACCTGCGGACCCTTCTGGCCCCGCTTGACGCTGACGACATAGCAGCGGATCCGCTCGCCGTGCACGTACCTCTCCCCCGGCACCTGCTCGGCGAGGGGGAGCAGCCCCTCGACGGCACCGAAGTCGACGTGCACGTTGCGTGGGTCCTGGCTCTGTTGGATGACACCGGAGATGACATCGCCCTCACGGCCCTTGAAGTCGCCGAGGACCGCCTCGTCCTCGAGGTCGCGCAACCTTTGGACGATGACCTGACGAGCCGTCGAGGCGGCGATCCGGCCGAAGCCCTCAGGGGTGTCATCGAACTCGGGCCCCGGCTCACCGCGCTCGGGTCGCTCCCCCTCGACGGCCGGCAGCAGCTCGCCCTCCTCGCGTGCCCACACCACGACGTGCCCCGTCTTGCGGTCCAGCTCGACCCGGGCGAGCCGGTAGCTCCCCTCGGTGCGGTGGTAGGCCACGAGGAGCGCCTGCTCGATGGCGGGGATGAGCACCTCGAGGCTGATGTCACGTTCGCGCTCGAGTGCCCGCAGGGCGGCCAGGTCGATGTCCATCAGCTCTCCTCCTCCGCATCCGACAGGTCGTCCGATGCCTCTGCGTCGTCGTCGGTCCGCTTGAACTCGACCTGCACGGTGCCCTTCCGGACGTCCTCGAGCTCGATGGTGACCGTTCGTGCGGGGGTCTTCTTGGCCGCCGGTACCTCGAGGGTGAGGTCCTGCTTCGCGACCGCCAAGAGCCGACCCGTCACCTCGGCTCCGCCGTGTTGAACCGTCACAAGGCGGCCCACATTGCGACGGAAGTGGTCGCGGGTGGTGAGCGGGCGTCCCACGCCGGGCGAGGACACCTCGAGCACGTATGGCGCCTCGCCGAGCAGGGAGGACGCGTCCAGTGCCTCACTCACGGCGTGAGTCGCCTCCGCGACCCGGTCGAGCGAGAGCGGCTCGATGACGCTCGTCGCGTCGGTGTCGTCGAGACCGGCCAGGTCCGTGTCGACGAGGACCCGCACCAAGCGGCGCTTGCCGGCAGGAGTCACGCTGACGTCCTCGATCACGAGGCCGAGGGGTGCGATGACCGGCTCGAGCGACTCCCTCACCTGATCGGCCGCACTCATGTGACCGTGCCTCCTG
>DASSTN010000022.1:0-2303 GCA_035707905.1 Intrasporangium sp. | reverse complement strand
GCCCGCCCTCGTCGCGGTCCTCGAGGGGCTCCCGAGCGGGGTCGAGGTGTCGGCCGAGGACCTGCGTGCGGCCCTGGCCCGCCGCCGGCTCGGCTACGGGCGCGGGGCCCGGATGAAGTTCGAGCAGGACGACGTCGAGTTTTTGGGGGGCGTGCGCCACGGCCGCACGCTTGGCAGCCCGGTCGCCGTCCGGGTCGGCAACAGCGAGTGGCCCAAGTGGCAGACCGTCATGAGCCCGGAGCCTGTCGCGGCCGAGGCGCTCGCGGCGGCCGACGACATCGGCGCCGAGAAGGAGATCGCGCGCAACAAGCCGTTGACGCGCCCCCGACCCGGGCACGCCGACCTCGTCGGGATGCAGAAGTACGCCCACACCGACGCCCGGCCGATCCTCGAACGGGCGTCGGCCCGCGAGACGGCGGCCCGCGTCGCACTCGGCGAGGTCGCCGCCCGGTTCCTCGAGCAGGCCTACGCCATCCGGCTCGTCTCGCACACGGTCGCCATCGGCCGGGCCGCCGTCGGTGACGGCGCGCCCCTACCGACCCCTGACGACGTCACGGCCCTCGACGCCGACCCCGTCCGCGCCTTCGACGCGGCCGGCTCCGCTGCGATGGTGGCCGAGGTGGACGCGGCGAAGAAGGACGGTGACACCCTCGGCGGCGTCGTCGAGGTCCTCGCCTACGGCCTACCGCCCGGCCTCGGCTCCCACGTGCACTGGGACCGCAAGCTCGACGCCCGGCTCGCCGCGGCGCTGATGAGCATCCAGGCGATCAAGGGTGTCGAGCTGGGTGACGGGTTCGAGACGGCACGCCGCAGGGGCTCGGAGGCCCACGACGAGATGGACCTGGTCGGCGGGACGATCCGGCGCCGGACCGGTCGTGCGGGCGGCACCGAGGGCGGCATGTCGACCGGACAGGTCCTGCGGGTGCGGGCCGCGATGAAGCCGATCAGCACCGTCCCGAGAGCGCTCGCCACGGTCGACGTCGCGACGGGGGAGGCCGCCACGGCTATCCACCAGCGCTCGGACGTCTGCGCGGTGCCAGCCGCCGGCGTCGTCGCCGAGGCCATGGTCGCCCTCGTCCTCGCGGAGGCCTGCCTCGAGAAGTTCGGTGGCGACTCGGTGGCCGAGACCAGTCGCAACCACGCCGCCTACCTGGGCGCCATCCCGGAGGGCATGCGCACATGGTGAGCGAGTCCGTCCGTCCCGTCGTGGTCCTCGTCGGCCCTCCGGGCGCGGGCAAGACGACGGTCGGACGCGCGCTGGCTGCCCGGCTCGGGGTCGCCCTGCACGACACCGACCTCGCCATCGAGGCGGCGACCGGCCGGAGCATCCCCGACATCTTCATCGAGGATGGGGAGGCGGTCTTCCGCGACCTCGAACGGGCCGAGGTGGCGCGTGCCCTGTCCGAGGAGGGAGGGGTGCTCGCGCTCGGCGGGGGAGCAGTGATGGATGCCGCGACGCGGGCGGCCCTGGACGGCCACACCGTGGTCTTCCTGGACGTCGGTATCGCCGACGCGAGCAAAAGGGTCGGCTTCGACCAGTCCCGTCCCCTCCTCGCCGTGAACCCACGGGCCAGCTGGGTCGCACTGATGAAGCAGCGACGGCCGGTCTACGAGGGTGTCGCCACCCACGTGGTCGACACGGCGGGACGCACACCTCAGGACGTCGCCGACGAGATCGCGGGCCTGCTGCACGGGGACGAGTCATGAGCGACGCGACGACGGTCCGCGTCGGCGACGACTATGACGTCGTCATCGGCCGCAGCCTGCTCGGCGAGGTCGGCTCGCTCATCGGCGAGGGCGTCGAGCGGGTCCTCGTGGTCCACTCGGTCGCGTTGGCCGGACTCGCCGAGGCAGTCACCGACTCGCTTGCCCGCGAAGGGTATGCCGCCCAGTCGGCGGCGGTGCCCGACGCCGAGGCCGGCAAGACGGCGGGGGTCGCGAGCCGGCTCTGGGCGGAGCTCGGCCAGGCGGGCTTCACCCGCTCCGATGCCGTCGTGGGAGTCGGCGGGGGTGCTGTCACGGACCTGGCCGGGTTCGTCGCGGCGACGTGGCTGCGGGGGGTCAAGGTCGTCCACGTGCCGACGACCCTGCTCGGCATGGTCGACGCTGCCGTCGGCGGCAAGACCGGCATCAACACCTCCGAGGGCAAGAACCTCGTCGGCGCCTTCCACCCACCTGCCGGCGTGCTCTGCGACCTCGACGTCCTTGCCACGCTGCCGCAGCCTGACCTCGTCGCAGGCCTCGCCGAGGTCATCAAGGCGGGGTTCATCGCCGACCCGACGATCCTCGACCTCGTCGAGGCC
>DASSTN010000021.1:0-4702 GCA_035707905.1 Intrasporangium sp. | reverse complement strand
CCTCGCGCGCTACCCGGGCCGGGCGGTGCGGCGAGCGACGTTCGTCGACGAGCCGGTGCTCGTCGAGAGCGCGGGCGTGCTGGCGCCGGCGGACGAGTCGGCCACCAGCTCCATCGACGCCGCCGACGCCCTCGCCGCGAGGGTCTGTGCCGAGAACCCGTGGGCACGCCGAGTGCCGGTCGTGCTCACCTCGGTCCGGGCGACGGTGGTGGGCGGTCCCGGCGATGCGGCAGCCGCCCTCGTCGACGCCTCCGGCCACGGCCGGCTTCTCACGGCGGACACCGACGTGTGGCGGCTGCTCGCCCTGACGGGGGGCCACCCGGTCGACGCCTTCGTCGAGCTCGAGGCGGGGCGACTGCGACCACTGTCGGCCGTCGTCGGTGGGGAGGTGCTGACCGTATGAGCAGTCCCGTCCCCTCCCGTTCCTTCCGGGACTGGTGGCACGACCTGCAGGCGGCAGCGCTCGTCGGCACCGCCCGGCGCGCGGTGCCCGCCCTGTCCGACCTCGGCCTTGCCGCAACCCCTGAACGGAGCGACGAGGCCCTCCTCGCTGGGGCAGCCCTTGGAGGCGCCGCCATCCTGGCCGGCCACCGGGCGCCACCGTTCCGAGCCCGTCCACCCGCGCCCGTCGACGAGCACCGCGAGGCCCCGCGAGTCGCGGTGCAGCTCCTCGAGCTCGTCCTCGGCCAGCCACCGGCCGGGGCCGAGCAGCGTGAGGCGCTCGCACTGCACTGGCTCCAGGCCTGCGCCCGCGCGGGGTGTCGGGTGCCGCACGCCCTGCTGCCCAGCCTCCTCGACCTCGCCACGACGAGCCGACGGCTGCGCCCCGCGGCCGCGGCCGTGCTCGACCAGCGCGGTGAGTGGCTGGCCCGGCACCGGGACGACTGGGCCTGGGTCGCCGACAGCACGGCCGCCGCCCGGGCCACCGCCGGCACCGACCTCAGCGGAGCCACAGCGCCATTGCCGGGGCGGGACGCCGCGGCAGGCGACGGCCCTCCGGGTCGGGTCGAACCCGAGGACTGGGCGCGGCTGTCCTCCACCGAGCGTCCTGCGGTCGTGGCCCGACTGCGGGCGGCGGATCCCGCATCCGGCCGGGCCCTGGTCGAGTCGACGTGGGACCACGACACCGCGAGCGCCCGCCGCGCCCATCTGGAGGCCATCCGCATCGGCCTCGGCCCGGACGACGAGGAGCTGCTCGAGCGCGCGCTGGACGACCGGGCGGCCTCTGTCCGGGAACTGGCCGCCGCCCTGCTCGACGGGCTCCCCGAGTCCGCTCGTGCGGCTCGGATGGCCGACCGGCTCCGTCCCCTCCTCGAGCAGAGGGGCGGGCTCAGGCGCAGCCTTGAGGTCGCCCTCCCCGACGAGCCCGACCGGGCCGCGGTCCGCGACGGGCTGACCAAGCCGCCACGCGGTCGCTCGGCCCGCGGCTGGTGGCTCGAGCGGCTCGCGGCCGGTGCCCCGCTCACGGTCTGGACCGACGCGACGGGAGCCGACCCCGCCACGACGCTGAGCCGGCTGTCCGACGCGGACGCGCTGAGCGGCATACGGACTGCCGTGCGGGAACGTCACGACTCCGACTGGGCAGCGGCGCTGCTCGCTCGCGCGTGGGAGCCGACGCTGCTGCCGGCACTCGGCCCGGCCGACCGGGAGGCCGCCCTCCTCGCGAGGCTGGGGGCCGGCGAGGTCGGGTCCGTCGTCGCCGCGCTCGGCACGCTGACGACGCCGTGGTCGGCGCGGTTCAGCCTGCACCTGCTCGCCGCGCTCGGGGGCGCCAAGGCACCCGCCCTCCACGTCTCCCCTGTCATGCCCCACCTGCTCGCAGGCCTGCACCCCGACGCACTCGGGGCGCTCGAGGCCTGGCTGGCGCGGCTACGCGACGACCGGCACCTCGCCACCCTGCTGCGCAACCTCCTGCAGTTCCATTCCGTCAGACGATCCATCACGGAGGCCTTCCGATGAGCGAGTCCCCTTCTGCCGCAACGATCCTCCGTGAGCACGCCGAGGACGCGTATGCCGCTGAGCTCGCCGCGCTCGCAGCGAACGACGAGCGGCCCCGCCCTCCGCAGTGGCGCCTGTCGCCCTGGGCCGTCACGACGTACCTGCTCGGCGGAACCCTGCCGGACGGCACCGAGATCACCGCGAAGTACCTGGGGTCGCGGCGGCTCATGGAGGTCGCCGTCGCGACCCTCGCGACGGACCGGGCACTCCTGCTGCTCGGGGTGCCGGGCACCGCGAAGACCTGGGTGGGCGAGCACCTCGCCGCTGCGATCAGCGGTGACTCCACGCTCGTGGTGCAGGGCACGGCGGGCACCCCGGAGGAGTCGCTGCGCTACGGATGGAACTACGCCCGGCTGCTCGCCGAGGGACCGACCCCGGCCGCGCTCGTGCCGAGCCCGGTGATGCGGGCGATGGAGCGCGGCACGCTCGTGCGGGTGGAGGAGCTGACCCGGATCCCGGCCGACGTGCAGGACTCCCTCATCACGATCCTGTCCGAGAAGCACCTGCCGATCCCCGAGCTCGACAGCGAGGTGATGGCACGGCAGGGCTTCAACGTCATCGCGACGGCGAACAACCGCGACAAGGGCGTCAACGACCTGTCCTCCGCGCTCAAGCGTCGGTTCAACACCGTCGTGCTGCCCCTGCCGGACACCCTCGAGCAGGAGGTCGAGATCGTCCGGACCCGCGTCGAGGCCGTGGGCCGGAGCCTCGAGCTGCCCGCCGACCTCGAGCACCTCGCCGAGATCGAGCGGGTCGTGCAGGTCTTCCGCGAGCTGCGGTCCGGGGTGACTGCCGACCAGCGCGCGACGGTCAAGTCGCCCTCTGCCACCCTCTCGACCGCCGAGGCCATCTCGGTCATGACCAACGGGGTCTCCCTCGCCGCGCACTTCGGCGACGGGGTCGTCCGGGCCGAGGACGTGGCGGCGGGTCTCGTCGGCGCCATCGTCAAGGACCCCGTCCAGGACCGGATCGTCTGGCAGGAGTACCTCGAGACGGTCGTGAAGGACCGCCGCGACTGGGCCGACCTCTACCGCGCGTGCCGGGAGCTCGGGTGAGCCCTGACGCTGCCCCGCGCGGGCCCCGGGTCGAGGTGCTAGGGGTGCGGCACCACGGCCCCGGGTCGGCCCGCTCCGTGCTCGGCGCCCTCGCGGAGCTGCAGCCCGACCTCGTCGTCATCGAGGGCCCGCCCGAGCTCGACGCCCTCGTCCCGCTCGCGGGTGACCCCGGGCTCGTGCCGCCGGTCGCGGCCCTCGTGTACGTCGTGGAGGAGCCGCGCCGGTCCGCCTTCTATCCCTTCGCGGTGTTCTCCCCCGAGTGGGTGGCACTGCAGTGGGCGGTGCGCAGGAAGGTGCCGGTCCGGTTCGCCGACCTGCCCGCGACGCACGGCCTCGCCGAGCAGCCCGCGACGCACGGCCTCGAGGAGCAGCCCGAGGCCGAGCACGACGACGAGAACGCGGACCCGGCCGCGCCGCTCCGCCCCGGGGAGCAGCCGGTCCGGCCGGATCCCCTCGTCATGCTGGCCACGGCTGCCGGCTACGACGACCCGGAACGCTGGTGGGAGGACGCGGTGGAGCACCGCCGGACCTCCAGCCTGGAGCAGTTCCGCCAGGTGCGGGACGCGCTGGCCGAGGTCCGCGAGCAGCTGCGCGACGACACGGCATACCGACCTGCCCTCGAGGAGGACGAGCGACGGGAGGCCGCGATGCGCCGGGTGATCCGGGCGGCCCTGCGTGAGGGGCACCAGCGCGTGGCGATCGTCTGCGGCGCCTTCCACGCACCCGTCCTGGACCCGGTGACGTTCCCGCCGGCGAGTCATGACGCGGCACTCCTCAAGGGGCTGCCGAAGGCCAGGGTGTCGGCCACGTGGGTGCCGTGGACGGCCGCTCGCCTCGCCTACACCTCCGGCTACGGGGCGGGGGTGCGGTCGCCGGGCTGGTACCAGCACCTCTTCGTCACGCCCGAGGAGTCGGTCGTCTCCTCCTGGTTCGTCCGCGTCGCCCGGGCGCTGCGGAGTGAGCGGCTCGACGCGTCGACGGCCTCGGTCGTCGAGGCCACCCGGCTCGCCGAGGCGCTGGCCGCCGTCCGAGGTCGCCCCTCGGTCGGCCTGACGGAGCTGACGGACGCGGCCGAGGCCGTCCTGACGGAGGGGTCGTCGCTGCCGCTGCAGCTCATCGACCGGACCCTCGTCATCGGCGAGGAGCTCGGGTCCGTCCCCGAGTCGACGCCGATGGTCCCGCTCGCCGCCGATTTGGCGAGACAGCAGAAGTCGCTGCGGCTCAAGGTCTCCGCCACCGAGGCCGTCATCGAGCTCGACCTGCGCCGTGGCTCGGGCCGGGCCCGCTCGGTCCTGCTCCACCGACTCGCCCTGGTCGGCATCGACTGGGGCCGGCCCGCCGAGGTCGGCCGCACGACCGGCACCTTCAAGGAGGCGTGGGTGCTGGAGTGGCAGCCCGAGCTGTCCGTCGCCGTCATCGAGGCGAGCGTCCACGGCACGACGGTGGCCGCGGCGGCCGAGTCGCGGGTCGTCGAGCAGGCCGAGCAGGCCCCCGACCTCGCCGCCCTCGGCCGGCTGATCGAGCAGTGCCTCCTCGCCGACCTGCCGGGCGCCCTGCGCCGGGTCGTCGGGACGCTCGCCGAGCGCACGGCCCGCCAGCACGACACCCTCGCTCTCCTGACGACGGTCGAGCCGCTCGCCCGCACCTGC
>DASSTN010000020.1:0-4073 GCA_035707905.1 Intrasporangium sp. | reverse complement strand
GCGCCGCGGCCCACCACCTCGGTCGCCGGCACGTCGAGCAGGGCAGCGGCGAGCGCCGCCGCGACCGTCGTGTTGCCGATGCCGATCTCGCCGAGGGCCACCAGGCCCCTCCCCGCCGCAGCGCGACCGCGCTCGCGTCCGAGAGCGAGGTGAGCGGCATACGTCTCCTCATCGAGCGCGTCGGAGGTGACGAGGTCACCGCGCCCCGCGACCGCGCCGACGCCGGCATCGACGAGGTCGACCTCGAGACCTGCCGCGCGGGCGGCCACGGCGCCCATCGAGGTCCCCTCGCGGGTCGCCCGGGCGATGTCGGCGGTGACCGACGGGTCGAAGGCGGAGATGCCGTGCCGGGTCACCGGGTGGTCCGCGGCGGCGATGAGGAGCGTGCCGGGACCGTCGGCCAGGTGGAGCGCGCCGATCCGGTCGAGCACCCCGTCGAGCACCCCGAGCGAGCCGGGCACGGTCAGCAGGTCATCGGCGCCGTCACGGGCGCCGACCACCTCGGCCTGGCCGGGGCCTCTGAGGTGCGAGACGGGCGGCGCGGCCTCGGTCCAGCGTTCGCGCATGACGACCTGCTCGAGGGGCAGCCGCTTCGACCAGCCGGCGCGTTCGAGGCCCGGCTCCGGCGGGCGCTCGTCGGGCCAGCCGAGGCAGAGCCAGCCGAGGGTCTCGACTCCCTCGGGCAGGCCGAGCAGGTCGGCGAGCTCGGCCGGCTCGAAGAGGGTGACCCAGCCCAGGCCGAGGCCGTGCGCCCGGGCGGTGAGCCACATGTTCTCGATCGCGGCCGCGCACGACCACAGGTCGGTGTCGGGGAAGGTCGCCCGGCCGAGCACCCCCGCCGCGGGCGTGCGCCGGTCGCAGGCGACGACGACGCCGACCGGCGCCTCCCGGATCCCCTCGAGCCGCAGGTCGAGCAGACCCCGCGCCGACTCCTCGGCCATCCCCGCGGCCTGCCGCAACCGGGCCCGGTCCGCCATGACGGCCGCCGCGTCCCGGGTCGCCTGCTCCGTCACGACGATGAACCGCCACGGCTGGGAGTGGCCCACCGACGGCCCCCGGTGGCCCGCCAGCAGCACGGCCTCGAGCACCTCCTCCGGCACCGGGTCGGGCCGGTAGCGCCGGATGTCGCGCCGCGCAGCCACGACGCGGCCGAGTGGCTCGATCTCGCCGGTCATCGCCCACGCGTCGGGGGCCAGGGCCCGCTCGGCGGCCGACGTGCCGTCACCAATCGTGGGGACCGGCCTACGGAAGGTCATCCGGCGAGCGTAACGAGGTGGGCGGCATACGGGCTGGGACGGGTCAGCCGCGTTGCGGGGCGGGGCTCTCGCCGGTCTCGTCGAGGCCGGTCAGGACGACCTCGAGCAGGCGCGCGAGCTCGACCCGCTCCCGGTCGTCGAGGCCGCGGAGCGTGTCGCTCTCGACGACGTTCGACTCGCGGATCGCCTGGCTGAACAGCTCCCAGCCGTCGTGCGTCAGCGAGACGAGGGTCCGGGTGCGGTTGGCGGTGTCGGGGCGGCGCTCGATGAGGCCGCGGGCCGCCATCTTGTCGAGCCGGTGGGTCATCGACGAGGGGGCGACACTCGTGGCGTCGGCGAGCTGGCTCGGAGTGAGGCACTCGTCCCGGGCCGTCGCGAGCCCGGCCAGGACGGCCCACTCCCCCTGCGTCAGGTCGAGGTCGGCGAGCTGCCGGGTGTACCACTGGTCGAGCCGCTTCGTCACCGCGTAGAGCGCCGTGATGACCCGCTGGACCGTCTCCTCACCGCCCGCGGCGACGTAGGACGCCACGGCCTGCCGGTGCTGCTCCCGGGCGCTGCGTCGCTTGGCTGCCATACGGGAATTGTCGCATGCCCTGTTCGGTTGCTAATATTTCGAGGCCGAACTTCGGCTTCTAACACTTCTCCGTCGAAGCGGCCCCCTCAACGTCGACTCCCAGAAAGGGTGTGAATCGTCATGCGCGCCAAGCTGCTCATCCTGGCCTCGTCCATCGGAATGTTCGGCTGGGGAGCCGTCCTGCCCTACCAGTACGCGTATGCCGCTGACACCCGCGGGTGGGGCTCGCTCGCCGCCGCTGCGGCCTCGTCGCTCTTCTCCGTGGGCGCGCTCGTCGCTGCCCCCGTCGCGGGTCGGCTGAGCGACCGCTTCGACCCGGTCCGGGTCGCCGTGCTCGCCCAACTGCTCGGCGCCGCGGGGGTCGGCGGGCTCGTCCTGTCCGACTCGCCCGTCACGTTCCTGCTCGGCATGTTCGTCTTCGGACTCGGCCTGACCGGGGCGGCCCCCGCCAAGCAGGTGCTCGTCCTGCGCTGGGTCGGCACGGACGACCGGCGCAAGACCTTCGCTTACAAGTTCACCGGTGAGGCGATCGGCATGGCGATCGGCGCCTACCTGGCCGGCCGCCTCGTCAACCTCGACGACCTGAACGGCCTCGACATCGGGTTCGTCACGGCGGCCGCCGGGTTCGTCATCTCGTCGGCCATCATCTTCGGCGCGGGGCTCGGTGCCGGGACGCACCCGGACAGCGGGCTCGAGAGCAGCGGTGCGGCCTCGTCCGCGACCCCGCGCGAGGCGATCCGGGCGATCTTCGCGACGCCGGCGCTGCGTTGGACGGCGGTCATCACCGTCGCCCTCGCGCTCGGCTTCTACGCCCAGTTCGAGTCCGGCCTGCCGGCCTATGCCCTCACCGTGCTGCACGTCGACTCGACCGCGATCGGCACGGCGGCGGCGGTCAACTCGATCGTCATCGTCGCGCTCCAGGTCGTCGTCGTCCGGCTCACCGCCCGCCGCAGCGCGCCCAGCCTGCTCATGGCGGTCGGCGCGATCTGGACGCTGTCGTGGCTCGTCCTGTCGATGGCCCAGTTCCAGCCGGGGATCGCGTCGGCCCTGTTCGTCATGACCTTCGGGATCTTCGCGGTCGGTGAGACGATGTACTCGCCGATCCTCAACCCGCTCACCGCGTCGCTGGCGCCGAAGGGCATGGTCGGGCAGACGCTCGGCACCTTCGCCGCGCTGCAGACGACGTTCTCGGCGGTCGGGCCGCTCGTCGCCGGGGCGCTGCTCGGCGCCGGGCTCGCGGACGGCTTCCTCGGCCTGCACATCGTGATCAGCCTCGTCGCCGTGTACGCAGCATGGCGGCTCGGTGCGGCGATGCGCCGGGACCGGAGCCGGGCCGAGCACCCGAGCATGGCCCGGCCCAAGGACGAGGCACCGGCGGGTGTCGAGCCGGGCCGGCCGGTGGAGGCCGCCGCCCCCCTCTCCCCGAACGCAGAGTTCGAGGTCGAGAGCGGTGGCACACCGGTGAGTTCGGCCACCACCCCGGCGTTCGGCTGACGCACATCCGGCACCGGCCGCTCTCAGGCGCGGCCGGGTGCCGGCGGGTGCCGGTCAACGCTTCTCGGCGTGATGCGCGGCGCGGGCCCTGGCCCGGGCCACGCGCGGCCGGGTCAGCAGGAAGGCGATGAGCACGGCCCCGACAACGGCAAAGAGCCGGTTCGGGTCGACCGCCGGCTGCCACTTCACCTCGCCGGCGCGCGGCTCCTCCTCCTGCACCAGGCGCCGGTCGACACCCGGTGCCATGGTGGCCATGCGCCGACCCGCGTGGGCAGGGCCGAAGGTCCCGACGACGGACGGGCCGAACGCGCCCTTGGTGGCCGAACTCACCGGTGCACCACTGAGTTCACCCTCGAACGCCGCGTTCGGGGAAGGAAAGGTCAGGTGGTCTGGAAGGCCGCGATGCGGTCGATGGCCTCGGCGATCGCGATGCTCCCGGCAGCGAAGCTGAGCCGGACGCACCGGGCCCCGTGCCGCTCGTCGAAGTCGAGCCCGGGCGTCACCGCCACGCCCGCCTCCTCCAACAGCGCCGAGGCGTATGCCGCTGAGCTGCCGAAGCGGTCCAGATGGCTCCCGAGGTCGGCGTAGTAGTAGAACGCGCCGTCGGCCGGGGCCGCCTGCCCCCAGCCGAGCCGGGGCGCGTTGTCGAGCAGCAGCTTGCGCGTGCGAGCGAACTCCTCGACGGCCGCCTCGCACTCGCGGTAGGACTCCTCCGCGAAGGCGGCGACAGCGGCATACTGCGCCGGCGC
>DASSTN010000019.1:0-18034 GCA_035707905.1 Intrasporangium sp. | reverse complement strand
CGCCCCGGCAGCTCCCGCAGGGCGTCGATGACGTCCTGCCGCTTGCTGCGGCCGAGCGCGAGCTCTTCCGCAGAGGGCATGTGGTCCGGGTCCGGAGGTCGATGCCGTAGGGAGACGAGACCTCGTCGGTTGTGGTCGCGGGCGAGGTTGATGACGATCGAGCGAAGGTATGCCGCTGAGCGGGTCGTGTCCTGGATCCTCCCGACGCTCCGGCTGAGCCGGATGAACGCCTCCTGCACGAGGTCCTCGGCAGCGGTCTCGTCGTCGACGTAGAACCGGGCCAGGTGCAGCAACGACGGCGCCTCCGCCCGGAACAGCGCCGCCGCCCGCGAGTCGAAGTCGGTCGCCGAGACGTCGTCGGCATGCGTCATCACCACCGGGCTGACCGCCTCCGCCTCCGTCGCGAACGCATCCATCACCTCGACAGACGTGTCACCGAAGACTCCGGGTGACAAGGAAATTCGAGCAACTTTTCTCGCGCCGGTTGTCACCCCCGAGCGCTGCCCGGACCGTCCGCCAAGTGTATTGACCATCGCTTCAGGAAGGACGAAAACGGATGAACGACAACATGACTCGACTCGGGTCCACGACCAGCACCCCTCACACGTTGCGGCGCGCGGTGATCGCCGGAGTCGGTGCCGCGGCAGCGGGGCTCCTCGCGATCGGCACGGCGACGGCCCACGCAGCACCGGCAGCTCACCACTTCTCGGGGGCCCTGCGCGACCTGCAGCCGGCCGCCGCGGGCCCCTTCGACGGCGCCGCCGCCCGGGCCCTGCTGGTCGAACGCCCCTCGGGCGCAACGGTTGTGCTCAAGGTCGACGGCATCGATCGGTCCGCCGCGGGCCGGACCTACGGGGCGCATCTCCATGTCGGGCCGTGCGTCGCCGGAGACGGTGCAGCGGCCGGACCGCACTACAACTCGGAGGCGCAGGCGGGGGACCCCAGCCCGGAGATCTCACCGCGCACCGAGGTCTGGCTGGACTTCACGGTGAACAGCGCCGGTCACGGGTCCGCGACGGCCGTCGTCCCCTTCACACCGGCGGCCGGCACACGCTCGATCGTCGTCCACGCGATGGAGACCGACCACGGCACCGGCGGTGCCGGGGCACGGCTCGCCTGCCTCCCGGTGGTGTGGTGATGGCCGCCGTGCTGACGGGCCTCCTCCGGTGGCTGGGGCTCGGCATCGCCTGGGGGGCGCTGGCGAGGTTCTTCATGCGCCTCGTCTCGACGACGCCGGGGTTCAGCTGGGAGGGCACGATCGGGATCGTCGCGATGGGCGCCGTCGCCTTCGCCCTCACCGGGTTCGCCGCCACGGCGATGGCCCGCGGCTGGTCCGGTTGGTGGCGACTGGTCGCGGTCCCGGCCCTGTTCGTCTTCGTCGGACAGGGCCTGGGGTTGCTTCCGGCGGCGCTGGGGACCTTCGTCGCGGTGCGGGTCCACAACGTCTGGCTGCGCTCAGGCGCGTTGGTGGCCGGCCTGGTCGGCAACTACCTCCTGCTCCGCTCGACGGTCGACTTCAACTGGCTGCAGCCGCGGACGCTGCTGGTCGGACACCTCCTCGCCGTCGTGGCGGCGGCGTGGCTCGGGCTGCAGTTCGCCTTCGCGGCCCGTCCTCGCGCCCCGCGGCGTCCCCTCGACGCGGAGGGTGCGTCGAGGGGGCGGGCGCTGGCCGCCGCGCGGGGGATCCCCGGCTGACGCGGGGGAGCGGCATACCCGGTGGGGGAGGTATGCCGCTCAGCCCGACACTGTGTCCACGTTCCGGAGCGCTCGTGTTCCGTCCGTCACACCGCGCACCTGAGGGCCCCTTTCGGGGCAGACCACGGGTGGGGCCAGCCCGCTTCAGGGGTCTAGAGTCCGAAGGAACCCTTGTCGACTGCGGCGGGCGGGCACACCTCCCGGCCGGCGGTGGTCGACGCCAACCGACGACGAGGACGGACAATCCGTGGATCTCTTCGAGTACCAAGCGCGCGACCTGTTCGAGGCGCATGGGGTGCCGGTGCTGGCCGGCGCCGTTGCCACCACCCCTGAGCAGGCCCGCGAGGCGGCGGAGCGCATCGGCGCGAACTCAGGCGGCGTGACGGTCGTCAAGGCACAGGTCAAGACGGGTGGGCGAGGCAAGGCCGGTGGCGTCAAGGTCGCCAAGAGTGCCGACGAGGCCGAGCAGCTGGCCGGCCAGATCCTCGGCATGGACATCAAGGGCCACACCGTCGGCACGGTCATGATCGCCGCGGGCGCCAAGATCGCCGAGGAGTACTACTTCTCGCTGCTGCTCGACAGGGCCAACCGCAGCTACCTCGCCATGTGCTCCAAGGAGGGCGGCATGGAGATCGAGCAGCTGGCGGTCGAGCGGCCCGAGGCGCTCGCGAAGGTCGCGGTCGACCCCAATGCCGGCATCGACGACGCCAAGGCGCAGGAGATCGTCGACGCTGCCGGCTTCGACGAGGCGACCGGCGCGGCGATCGTGCCGGTGCTGAAGAAGCTGTGGGAGGTCTACCACGACGAGGACGCGACGCTCGTCGAGGTGAACCCGCTCGTCAAGACCGAGGACGGCTCGATCATCGCCCTCGACGGCAAGGTGACCCTCGACGGCAACGCCGACTTCCGGCACCCGGACCACGAGGCGCTCGAGGACAAGGCCGCGGCGAACCCGCTCGAGGCCGAGGCCAAGGAAAAGGGCCTCAACTACGTCAAGCTCGACGGCTCCGTCGGCATCATCGGCAACGGCGCGGGGCTCGTCATGAGCACGCTCGACGTGGTCGCCTACGCCGGCGAGGACTTCGACGGCCAGAAGCCGGCCAACTTCCTCGACATCGGCGGTGGCGCCTCGGCCGAGGTCATGGCCAACGGCCTGCACATCATCCTCGGCGACGAGCAGGTCAAGAGCGTCTTCGTCAACGTGTTCGGTGGCATCACCGCCTGCGACCAGGTCGCCCGCGGCATCGTCGGCGCGCTCGACACCCTCGGCGACGACGCGACGAAGCCCCTCGTCGTGCGCCTCGACGGCAACAACGTCGAGGAGGGACGGCGGATCCTCGCCGAGCGCAACCACCCCCTCGTGACCATCGAGCCGACGATGGACGGCGCCGCCCGCAAGGCCGCCGAGCTCGCCGCCACAGCGAACTGACCGAGACACGACGAGCGAAAGAGACAGACGAAACATGGCTATCTTCTTGAACGCTGACTCGAAGGTCATCGTCCAGGGCATGACCGGCTCCGAGGGCATGAAGCACACCCAGCGGATGCTCAAGTCGGGCACCAACATCGTCGGCGGCGTCAACCCGCGCAAGGCCGGCACGACCGTCGATTTCGAGGGCGGCGTGTCCGTGCCGGTCTTCGGCACCGTCCAGGAGGCGATCGACGCCACCGGCGCCAACGTCACGGTGATCTTCGTCCCCGCCAAGTTCACCAAGGACGCGGCCGTCGAGGCGATCGACGCCGAGATCCCGCTCGCGGTGGTCATCACCGAGGGGGTCGCCGTCCGCGACACCGCCGAGTTCTTCAACTACGCACAGGGCAAGGGCAAGACGCGCATCATCGGCCCGAACTGCCCCGGGCTCATCACGCCCGGCGTCTCGAACGCCGGCATCATCCCCGCCGACATCTCCGGCGGCGGCCGGATCGGGCTCGTCTCCAAGTCGGGGACGCTCACCTACCAGATGATGTACGAGCTGCGGGACTTCGGCTTCTCGACCGCGGTCGGCATCGGTGGTGACCCGATCATCGGCACGACGCACATCGACTGCCTCGAGGCCTTCCAGAACGACCCCGACACCGACGCGATCGTCATGATCGGCGAGATCGGGGGCGATGCCGAGGAGCGGGCAGCGGCTTACATCAAGGAGCACGTGACCAAGCCGGTCATCGGCTACGTCGCCGGCTTCACCGCCCCTGAGGGCAAGACGATGGGCCACGCCGGCGCCATCGTCTCCGGCTCGTCGGGCACGGCCGCCGCGAAGAAGGAGGCCCTCGAGGCGGCCGGCGTCAAGGTCGGCAAGACGCCGTCCGAGGCGGCCGAGCTCATGCGCGAGGTCATGCAGGAGCTCTCCGCCAAGTAGTCCCGCCGAGGTGCAGTCCTCCTGTCGGGACTGCACCACCCACTCACGAGAGGTATGCCGCTGAGCCAGGCTCAGCGGCATACCTTTGTCTTGGCGTGGCTCAGCAGGCCATGAGGCCGAGGACGTAGCCGCGTGCACGCAGCCTCGGGATGAGCAGGTCGAGCGCCGCGACGGTCTGCGAGCGGTCGCCGCCGCCGTCGTGGAGCAGGATCCGCGAGCCGTCACGCACGTTGGCGAGCACCCGGTTCACGATCGTCCACGTGCCGGGACGCGACCAGTCGCGGGGGTCGACGGTCCAGAGGATGAGCCGCTGGCCGCGGTTGGCGATGATCGTCGCGATCCGGCTGTTGTAGGCGCCGTAGGGCGGCCGCACGCAGCGGGGCCGGTAGCCGAGCGCCGACTCCATCTTGTTCAGCTGCCACGTGACCGATGCGCTCGACAGCGTCGTGAGGTCCGGGTGGTTCCAGGTGTGGTTGCCGATCTTCATCCCGTAGTAGCGCAGGTTGCGCGTGATCGACGGGTCCCACGTGATGTTCTGCCCGAGCTCGAAGAAGACGGCTTTCACGCCGTACTTCCGCAGGATCGACAGGACCTTGGGTGTGTAGGTCGCGTTCGGTCCGTCGTCGAAGGTGAGGTAGACCGTGCCGGCGTAGGCGACCGGGGCTGCGGCGACGTCCTGCGTGACGGCGGGGGTCGCCGTGGACGTGGCGGTCGGGCTCGCACTCGGTGCGAAGACGGTCACGGTGAACATCGCGACAAGGGCCGTGATGAGGGTTCTCAGTGTTGTCTTCATGGTCGTTCACCTCTGGTGACTCCATTGTCCGCCGGGACGAAAGGGCCAGATCCGTCTCGGTCCCGTGCAGATGATCACGGACCTTCGGCCCTGTCGGCGTGGGCGCTCGCCACGGCCCGGCAGTCTTGTGACCATGGCGGGACCGATGTCAGGAGTGAGTCCAACGTCCAGCCCCACCTCGTCCGTCCTGCCCACCGCGGCCCGCGCCGGTCTCGTCACCGCGTTCGCCACCTGGGCCGTCGTCGTGCTACCGGCCCTCGTCGGCTGGGTCAGCGCGCCCGAGAGCTCGCTCGGTTGGTGGTCGGGCCTGGCCGTCGGGAGCGCCATCTGGTTCCTCGGCCACGGCCAGGCGATCGGGGGCGCCGGCATCGCGGTGTCCACGACGCCGTTGCTGCTCCTCGCGGTCTTCGTCGTCGTCGCGTGGCGGGTGTCCCGGCGGCTGTTGCTCGGTGCCCGGGCGCGGGTGCGGCGCTCCGAGTGGGATGCCGTGTTGTGGCGGGCAGTGGTTCCGGGCTACCTGCTCGGCTACGTCATCGCGGCAGCGGTCTTCGCCGCGCTGAGCCTCGCCGGCTCCGTCCACCCCGACCCGATGGGGATCGTCGGCACCCTCCTCGTGCCGGTCCTCGGCCTCGCCCTCGTGCTCGTCCAGCCGGGCGAGGACACCACCCCGGGCCTCGTCGAGCGCGGTCTCGCGGCCCTGCCCCGCTGGGCGCCGACGGCGTGGCGGGCCGCGACGCGCGGCGCGCTGCTGCTCCTCGCGGCCGGTATGGCGCTCGTCCTCCTGCGCGTGCTCCTGTCCCTCGGGTCCGTGGCCCGGATCCAGGGCGAGTATGGCGCTGAGCTGGTCGCGAGCATCGTGCTCGCTCTCGCGCAGGTCGCCTTCCTCGGGAACGCCGCGACCTGGGGGCTGGCCTTCCTCGCCGGACCCGGGTTCTCGGTCGCCGTCGACGGGCTGATCTCACCGGCCGGTGCCCACCCCGGCCTGATGCCGCTCATCCCGATCCTCGGCGCGCTGCCCGACGAGGCGCGCTACCCGGGCGCGATGTGGGCGGTCGTCGCGGTGCCGGTCGTGCTCGGCGGCGTCATCGCCCGGTGGGTCGACCGGCGGCTCGGCGCGACGCGGTGGCCGGACCGGCTCGCTGCCATGGCCACGGCGGCCGTCGGTGCGACGGCGGTGGTGACCGTCCTGACCGCGCTCGCCAACGGCGCGATGGGGCTCGAACGGCTGCGGTCGGTCGGCGTGGACATCTGGCCGTTCGCCGGCTGCCTGCTCGCCGAGCTTCTCGGCGGAGCCGCCCTCTGGCTCCTCATCGCACTGGCCCGCGCCCACACCGCCCCGGAGGATGGGACGGCGAGGGGCGCCCCCGCTCCCTCAGAGCACGGACGGCGCACTCACGCCTGATCGTCCCTTGGCGCCAGGGGCGCCGTCCGCGACTCGGTCGCAGAGACACCCCACGCCGCTCACGAGCGGCGGCGGGATGGCTGCGGCGACCGAGTCGGCGCCGGCGCTGACCAGCAGGGGAACCGGGCAGCGGCGCGTGCGCCGGCGACGCTTTGAGGGAGCGCAGCCGTCCCGTCGCCGCCGCGCCGGGGAGATCGCACCGACCGGCGTCCTGAGCTCGGGGCTTCCCGGACCGGGGACTACTTGACGATGAAGTCCATGCCCAGCGGGCCCTGCTGGCGGATCTCTTCGCAGGCGGCACGGGCGTGGCTCGTCTGGGCGCCGGCCATGCACTGCTCGTACGCCCGCACGCTCGGATAGAAGGCAGCCTGCATCGCGAGGCTACCGAGGAGCAGCCCGGTCAGCACGAGGGTGATGACCGGCCACAGCCTCTCCCGGCCGGCGCGTCCGCGGAGGAACTGCAGGAGCCGGACCGTCAGGACGATCGCGATGACGAAGGGGAGTGCGGCGACGAACCGCTTCGGCAGCGGCAGGTACATCGCGATGATCCCGAGCAGGACGAGGAGCGAGACCGGCAGGGTCCGCTTGGCCTTCTCCCGGGCAAACGCGATGTCTCGTGGGTCGGGTCGCACCGCTCCATCGTGGCCCATGCCGGGTCGCGGACCGAAACCGGGCTAAACTCGCCGCCGTGCCGAGCCCTGAGACCGAGGCCCCCGTCGATGTCGTCGTCCTCCTGTCGGGGTCCGGCACCCTCCTCCAGGCGCTCATCGACGCCGCGGCCGACACCTCGTATGGCGTCCGCATCGCCGCGGTCGGCGCGGACCGTGACGGTGTCGCCGGCCTCGAACGCGCCGAACGTGCAGGGATTCCGACCTTCGTCTGCCGGCTCAAGGACTATGCGACCCGGGAGGAGTGGGACCGCGCGCTGACCGAGCGGACAGCGGCATACGACCCAACGCTCGTGGTCTCGGCGGGCTTCCTCAAGCTCGTGGGCGCGCACTTCCTCGCCCGCTTCGGCGGTCGCTATCTCAACAGCCACAACGCCCTGCTTCCGTCGTTTGCCGGGATCCACGGCCCACGCGATGCCCTCGAGTACGGCGTCAAGCTCGCCGGGGCGACGCTCTTCGTGGTCGACGAAGGAGTCGACACCGGCGCCATCGTCGCCCAGTGCGCCGTGCCCGTCCTCGATGACGACACCGAGGAGACGCTGACGGAGCGGATCAAGCAGGCGGAGCGGCCGCAGCTCGTGGAGTACGTCGGTCGGATGGCGCGTGAGGGGTTCACCGTCGAGGGACGACGCGTTCGGGTGGGGCCCGCCGACCGGTAGTCTGGTCGCACACGACTGGCGCGGGTGGACCACCACCGGGGAGTGACGCCGGGAGCATCGACCGCCTGGGTGCTCCCCGGCGACTGGACCACTGACCCTCGGACAGGAGCCCCGCATGACCGTTCCCGCAACCTCCCAGCCCGACGGACGTCGCCCCATCAGGCGCGCCCTCGTCTCCGTCTACGACAAGGCCGGGCTCGAGCCCCTCGCCGCTGCCCTGCACGAGGCCGGCGTCGAGATCGTCTCGACCGGCTCGACGGCCCGGACCATCGCCGCCACGGGAGTCCCGGTGACCCAGGTCGAGGAGGTGACCGGGTTCCCGGAGTGCCTCGACGGGCGGGTCAAGACCCTGCACCCCAAGGTGCACGCCGGGATCCTCGCCGACACCCGCAACCCCGAGCACGTCCAGCAGCTCGCTGACCTCGGGGTCGACCCGTTCGACCTCGTCGTCGTCAACCTCTATCCCTTCACCGAGACGGTCATGTCGGGTGCGAGCCAAGACGAGTGCATCGAGCAGATCGACATCGGTGGGCCGTCCATGGTCCGCGCGGCTGCCAAGAACCACGCCAGCGTTGCCGTCGTGACGAGCCCAGCGGCATACGAGAAGGTGGTGACCGCGCTGGGCGCGGGTGGCTTCACGCTGGCCGAGCGGCAGCGCCTCGCCGCCGAGGCGTTCGTCCACACCGCCACGTATGACGTGCACGTGGCCTCCTGGATGGGCAACGTGGTGAGCGACACGAGCGACGGCGACGGGTTCCCCGCCTGGTCGGGCGCGACGTGGAACAAGGCGCACACGCTCCGCTACGGCGAGAACCCGCATCAGCGAGCCGCCTTGTACGTCAACGGTTTCCAGCCGGAGCCGGGCCTCGCTCAGGCCGAGCAGCTGCATGGCAAGGAGATGTCCTACAACAACTACCTCGACACCGACGCGGCGGTGCGGGCGGCCTACGACCACGGCGACCAGCCGACCGTGGCGGTGGTCAAGCACAACAACCCGTGCGGCATCGCCGTCGGGACGGACATCGCCGACGCCCACCGCAAGGCGCACTCCTGCGACCCGGTGTCGGCCTATGGCGGCGTCATCGCGACGAACCGGGAGGTGACGGTGGAGATGGCCGAGACGGTCAAGGGCATCTTCACCGAGGTGGTCGCAGCACCCTCCTTCGAGCCCGAGGCGCTGGACATCCTCAAGGGCAAGAAGAACATTCGTCTGCTCCTCGTCGCCGCGCAGACTCCGGGGGGCATCGAGACTCGCCCGATCTCAGGCGGCCTGCTCATGCAGGAGCGGGACGCGATCGACGCGGTGGTGGACGGCGAGAAGCCGGGTGGTGACGACCCGGCCCGGTGGGCGCTCGTCGCGGGGGACCGCGCCGACGATGCCACGATGCGGGACCTCGAGTTCGCGTGGCGCTCGGTGCGGGCGGTGAAGTCGAACGCGATCCTGCTCGCGAAGGACGGCGCGAGCGTCGGCATCGGCATGGGCCAGGTCAACCGGGTCGATTCGGCGCACCTCGCGGTCGACCGGGCCGGCGAGGGCCGGGCCCGCGGGGCCGTCGCCGCCTCCGATGCCTTCTTCCCCTTCGCCGACGGACTGCAGGTGCTCCTCGACGCGGGCGTCCGCGCGGTGGTCGCGCCCGGCGGGTCCATCCGGGACGACGAGGTCATCGCCGCAGCGCGGGAGGCCGGTGTGACGATGTACTTCACCGGCACCCGCCACTTCGCGCACTGACGGGGCCGGGGCGTCGCCGAGGAGATCGGCGACGCCCCGGCGTCATCGGCTGCGAACCGCGGAGGACCGGCGTGGTCACCGCCCTCCGGCCTTCGCCGTCGCGGAGACCGGCTCGGGGCGTAGGGGCTGGGGACCGGTTCGACGCCTCGGCCACCAGAAGGCGTCGCCGAGTCGGATCGCCAGAGCCGGCACGAGGAGGGTCCGCACCACGAGCGTGTCGAGCAGCACGCCGATGCAGATGATCACGCCGACCTGGGCGAGGACGACGAGCGGCAGGACACCGAGCACGGCGAAGACCGCGGCGAGCAGCACGCCGGCGCTCGTGATGACGCCGCCCGTGGCCGCAAGGCCGCGGACCATGCCGGAGCGCGTGCCATGGCCCTGGGCCTCCTCGCGGGCCCGGGTGACGAGGAAGATGTTGTAGTCGACGCCCAGTGCGACGAGGAACACGAACGAGAGCAGCGGCGCGCTGTCGTCGAGGCGGGCGAAGCCGAGCCACTGGGTGAAGACGAGCCAGGAGAGCCCGAGGCTCGCGACGTAGGTCAGCAGGACCGTCGCGACGAGCACGACCGGCGCCACGAGCGAGCGGAGCAGCAGCACGAGGGCGACGAGCACGAGGCCGAGAATGAGCGGCAGGATGACCGACCGGTCGTGCTGGGAGGCGCTCGCCGTGTCGAGGGCGGCCGCCTCAGTCCCACCGACGTGGGTGTCCGGGAGGCCGGACAGGTGGTCCCGGAGGGCGGAGACCGAGCTGCGCACCTCGTCGCTGCCCGGTGCTCCTGTGAGCACGGCATCGATCTGGGTGACGCCGTTCCCCTGTGCGGTGACTCGGGCGGAGGTGACCCCTGGGGATCCCGAGATCCGGTCGAGCACCCCTTGCGCCTCCGCTGTGGTGACGACCACCGCCGGGTCGGCAGATCCGGCCGGGAAGGACTGTCCGAGCCGCTCCGCGGCGCTGATGGCCTCGGGCTTGTCGAGGAACTGCTCGGCGGTGGAGAGCCCCGTGCTGATGCCGGTGCCCAGGACGGCAGCGATCCCGAGCCCTACGAGAGTTGCGGCGATGACCCGCACCGGCCGGTCGGCGACCGCCTCGCCGATGCGCCGCCAAGGGGTCCGCGCGTCGGCCAGGGACGTCTCGCCCACGTGAGGGACCTTGGGCCAGAAGACCCAGCGGCCGAAGACGACGAGGGCAGCGGGGAGGACGACCAGGACGAAGCCGGCGGCGGTGGCCACACCGACCGCGCTCGCCAGGCCGAGGCCCCGCGTCCCCGGGAAGGCCGAGAGCAGGAGGGTCAACACCGCGACCACGACCGTCGTCGCACTGCTCAGCACCGCCTCCGCGGTCCGCCGCAGGGCGAGCGCCATCGCCTCACGCCGGTCTTCGTGGCGGCGCAGCTCGTCGCGGTATCTCGAGATGAGCAGCAGGGCATAGTCGGTCCCTGCCCCGAACACGAGGACCGAGAGGATGCCGATCGTCGACTCGTCCCACACCACGCCCGTCGCGTGCAGCACCTGCGTCGCGAGGACGGCGGACAGCCGGTCGGCGACGCCGATGATGGTGAGCGGGACAAGCCAGAGGACCGGGCTGCGATAGGTGATGACGAGCAGGAGCGCGACGATCGAGGCGGTCGTGATGAGCAGCCGCACGTTGGCGCCCTCGAAGACGGCAGCCAGGTCGGCCTCGACCGCTGCGGGTCCGGTGACCTGTGCGGTGAGGCCCGAGGGCAGCCCGGACTTGACCACACCCCGGAGATCGCGCACCACCTCTGCGGCCTGCGTCGCGTCCGCCGCGGCCACCGGGACGACGACCAGCTCTGCCGTGCCGTCCGCGCTCGGCACGACCGGCAGGCGCTTGCCGCCCTGCGCGTCGGTGAGGCGCTGCACCTTCGCGCCGATCGCCCTGCGGTCGGCGTCAGAGAGTGTCGTGCCGTCACGGCTGAAGAGGACGACGGCGCTCGACTCGTCCTGCTGTGGGAGGTGTTCGCGCAGGGCGGCAGCCGCAGAGCTGTCCGAGCCGATGGGCAGGGAGTCGGTCGCGGACGCCGACCGTTCCGCCTGTCCCACCACCCCGATGACGAGCCCCGAGAGGAGCAGGGCGAGGAGCGCGGTGGCTCCCGCCCACCAGCGCGCCGTGAGTCTGGAGGTGAGACGCACACCGAGATCTGCCACGCTTCGCTCCTGTATCCTCACAACGAGTCGCTAAGGATCTTACTAAGTTGGTGAGCGAAATCAAGCCCGAAGGTCCGTCGTCGCAGCCGCGAGAAGACCGACAGCCATCTGCGCAGATGGCCGCCGCGGTGCCGGAGTGGCGCCCCTCATCCACCTTGGCGGTCCTGCAGCAGGTCATCGATGTCGCGCAGGAGCTGCCCGAGAGGGTGGCCCACCGGGCGGGCCTGTCGGTCAGCGAGCTGCACTCGCTTCGGGCGCTCTCGGAGAGAGCCATGGGGCCCGTCGAGCTCGCGCGTCACCTCCACGTCACGTCCGCTGCATCCTCGGGAGTCGTCGACCGGCTCGTGGCTCGCGGTCACGCCCAGCGTCAGCCCCACCCGGTCGACGGCCGACGCACCGAGGTCGTCATCACCGACTCCGGGCGCCGAGAGGTGATCGCCCAGCTGCGGCCGATGTTCGAGGGGCTGGCCGCGGTCGACAACGAGCTCACCGAGGGCGAGCGGGAGGTCGTGCAGCGCTACCTCACGGGTGTGCTCGAGGCGATGCGGCGGCTGCTCTGAGTCAGGCGCGGAAGCCGGGGAGCGTATCGGCCAGCCAGGCGAGCGCGGCCGCGCTGTAGGGCTCGTAGACCGAGGGCCGGTGCCCGCCGTCGGCGAGGACGACCGAGGTGATCGACAGGGGCCGCCGAGCCGCCTTGAGGAACCCGGCCGTCGAGGGGTAGGACCGGTGATCCTGCCGGGACGCGAGGACCCACATGGCCAGAGGTGGCGGTGCGGTGCTCGCGAGGCGGGTCAGGTCGTAGCCCTGCAGCTCGGCCGCCGTGAGGGGGCTGTAGGAGGGCTCGAACTCGGGATGGAAGTAGCCCTGCATCACGATGGCCGCGCCGAAGATCCCCGGGTGGCGCATGCTCAGCAGGGCCGAGCACCACGCGCCGTACGAGTAGCCCATCGTGGCCCAGGACAGGCGATCGGTGCGGACGTGCAGGTGGGAGATGGTCCACGTCGGGACCACGCTCGTCAGCCACGTCTCCGACTGCGGGTTGCCCGGCGGCCCGTTGAGGCACTCGGTGTCCACCTCGGCTGGCACGTCGATCTGCGGGATGACGAAGATCGATGGTGCGAGCTTGTGCTCCATCGTGAGCCGCGTGGCGCTGCTGAGGAAGTTGTGGTGCACGAAGCTCGTCGGCGTGGCGGGGAACCCGTGCAACCCGAGGATGACGGGGTACGTCCGGCTGGAGCGTGGGTCGTAGCCCACCGGCAGGTAGACCAGGACCGGCACCCGCCGGGCGGCGCTCGGGTCGAAGACCGAGTAGGTCTGCAGCCGCGAACCAGGTTCCGGAAGAGCGTAGTCCGGGCGGGTGGTCGGTTGTTTGGGCAGCCCGGCGCTATGGACGGGCGTGGTGAGCGCCTCGCGGACCGTGCCCCCGTGGTGTGCCTGGACCTGGGGGGAGCGAGCGCCGAAGAGGTCTGCCCAGGTCGCGTAGAACACGTACTGGTCGTTGAGGATCGCCAGCGCGAGCGTCACGACCACGGCGTTGAGCAGCAGCACCTGCACGGCACGCATGCCCGCCCCGCGGCTGCGGCCTCGCGTCCTCGGCCAGCCCATGACGAGGAGTGCGAAGAGCGCCACGGCGAGAACCGAGAGGATGACGATGGGTCCCGGATCGGTCAGCTCCACGTCAGCCCCCGCCGGGCGCTCCAGGCATTCGTCACACCACGATGCTGACTCCTGCTGCTGGGAGGCTGCTGCGCCCAGCCTGAACGCCGGCCGGATGCTCCCTGACGAAACCAGTGCCGACGGCAGCGACGACAGCAGGCTGAGGAGCGGGTCCTGACTGGCTCATCGGATGCGAGCGGCCCTGCGCTGTGCCACGATCGGGCGACATGAGCGAGGCCGACCTCAAGCACGCGCTGACGACCTATCTCCAGTCGGGCAGGGACGTCATGATCTGGAAGCTCGAGGGCCTCTCGGAGTATGACGCGCGACGGCCCTCGACGGCGACCGGCACCAACCTGCTCGGGCTCGTCAAGCACCTGGCGGGAGTCGAGGCGGGATACTTCGGCCAGGTCATGGGACGCCCGTTCCCGGAGCCGATGCCCTGGATGGAGGACGACGCAGAGGCGAACGCGGACATGTGGGCAACCGCGGAGGAGTCGCGCGAGGCGGTGGTCGACCTGTACCGGCGGGTCTGGGCCCACGCGGACGAGACCATAGAGGCGCTGTCGCTCGGCAGCCGCGGCGAGGTGCCCTGGTGGCCGGAGGAGCGTCGCCATCCGACCCTGCACACCCTGCTCGTCCACGTCATCGCCGAGACGCATCGCCACGCCGGGCATGCCGACATCGTGCGTGAGAGCATCGACGGCTCCGCGGGGTTCCGCCGGACGAACACCAATATGCCCGGAGACGAACCCGACTGGTGGCAGAACTACCGGGAGCGGCTCGAACGAACCGCTCGTGACGTCGGCCGTATTTCCGACTGAGGCTACGGTGAGGTCATGCCGCTGACGACCGACGAGGCGCTCGCCTTCATTGCCGCCAACAGCCACGCGGTGCTCGCGACGCGCCGGCGCGACGGCTCGCTCCAAATGTCGCCGCTCAACGCCGGCGTCATCGACGGAGAGATCGTCATCTCCAGTCGCCTCCGGCTCGCCAAGGTGCGCAACATCCGCCGGGAGCCCGAGGTCTCGGTGCTCGTCATGACTGACCGGTTCTACGGCCGTTGGGTGCAGGTGGACGGCGACGCGGAGATCGTTGACCAGTCGCAGCCCGGCACGCTCGACCTGCTCGTCGAGGTCTACCGCGCCATCGCCGGGGAGCACCCCGACTGGGACGAGTACCGCGCGGCGATGGTCAAGGACGAGCGGGTCGTCATCAGGATCCAACCCCGACGCGCGAGCGGACAGCTCTGAGCCTGCCCGCCTGGGGGGAGAGCAGCCGGGCCGACAGATAGGCCGGCTCGCGCAGCCACCGGACCCACCGATACTCCTCGGTGCCGGGCAGCTGGTTCGCGATCGGGTCGAACCGCAGGGGCTCATCGGTCCCGCCCACCCAATCGACCGACAGCCTGCCGCACCGCTGCCACGCCCCGGTGCCGTGCGCCCACGCCAGGTCGTAGTCCGCCGGCCACCCCGCACCGCCCGAGCGTGGGAGCAGCCGCAGGAGGAGCGGCCGGCCCGAGGCCCGGACCGGCAGCAGCGTCGTCTGCACGCCGTGGTGGCCGGGACGCCGCAGCCGCAGGATGAACCGGCCGACTCTCCCAGATCCCGTGCTCGCGAACAGGACGTCGGCCGGTGCCTCGAGCTGTCCTTCCGCCAGCAGCCGGAGTGCAAAGCCCTCGATGTCCGGTGCGTCCGGTCCCGTCCCCATCGCGTAGGACGCGCGGACGAGACAGTCGAGGTCGCCGGGCTCGTCGAGCAGCCGGCACCCGGACCGACCACTTGGATCCACGGTGAGGTGCCCTGCCCCGACTCGACCCTCTGGGTGCAGCGGCTTCCCGTGCCGCAGGATCGCCACCGCGCCGAAGACCGTCGCCAGCAGCGCGCCGGGCACCGCAGCGATGAGGCCCGGCTTCACCAGACTTCCAGCCATGCGTGGTCAATACCCACGCTGCTGGCCGGCCCTCGTGCCGGCGCGCCCGACTCCTCCGGAGCGTGACCGCGACGCGCGCACCCGACGCCGAGCCCGGTGCGTGTCCGCCCGGCCGCTGGGGTAGGGGAGGCCATGAACCGACTCAGGCCCAACCAGGAGAGGTGACCATGGGGAGTGCAGACGCGCTGGCGGGTGCGAAGGACGTGGCGGACGAGATCTCGGAGCTGGTGCGCGAGCGGGGCCTGACGGTTGCGACCGCCGAGTCGCTGACGGGCGGCAAGATCTCCTGCCAGCTCGGCGTCGCGGAATCCTCCGCCGAGTGGTTCGCGGGCTCCGTCGTCGCCTACCTGAGCCGGGTCAAGTACGACGTGCTCAAGGTTCCCGAGGGGCCGGTCGTCACCGAGGAATGTGCCGCTGCGATGGCCGAGGGGGTTGCCGGTCTGCTCGGCGCGGACCTCGCCGTCGCGGTGACGGGCGTCGGCGGCCCCGACGAAGAGGAGGGACAGCCGGCGGGCACCGTGTGGTTCGGAGTCCACGCCGACAGTGGGACTACGACCGAGCTTCGGCGCTTCGAGGGCGACCCCTCCGAGATCGTCGACAAGACGACCCTCCATGCCCTGCACCTCCTGCTGGACCACCTCAAGCGGTCCTGAACCAGTGGGTGGTGCGACGTTCCCAATGCAGTGACCCCGAGAAGCGGGTGAGCGGCATACGTCATTCGTATGCCGCTCACCCACTCGCGCTCGGACCCGCGGTCAGCGCGACCAGCGGTAGCCGGTGGGCTCACCCTCGCCGAGGTCGACGATGGCCGCGACGGGGCCACCGCCGTCCGGGCCCTGGTGGGCGGCGGACACGGAGACGAAGACCGCCGGGTCACCGGTCACGGCGGCCGTGACGCCGCCGACGCACGACTTGATCTGGCGGTGCCAGTGGACGTCGGAGTCGTCGAGCATCGCGTTGCGTCGACCGTGGACCGTGCCGTCGGCGCTCGCCTCGCACTTGAGGAAGACGTTGACGAGGCGGCCCTCGAGGTCGGTCCAGTGGGGACGCTCCGGCAGTTCGAGGCCGGCGTCCTTGATGGCCTCCCAGATGCCGTCCTGGTCGAGGGCGTCCCTCATCACCGAGTGGCCGATCCGGTAGCGACCGCCGATGCCGCGGGCGTTGCCGACCACGACGATCTGGGCCTGGTCGAGCTCGACGCCGGAGGAGCACGACGCGACGGACGAGTAGAGCTCGCGGTTGTGCATGATGTCCTCGTCCGAGGGCATCTCGATCTCGCCGAGGGCGACCGCGATGCCGAGGCCGGTCGTGCCGTTCGACAGGTCCATCGACTCGTGGGTGTTCTCGGTCCAGACGCGGTGACCGCGGGACTTGGCGTCGCGGATGGTGTGGATCGTGAGCAGCGGCGTCTTCGTCTGGACGTAGTGCACGTCGGCCGGGTCGGTGATGCCGGCCCGTGCCATCGCCTCCTTGACGCCGGCGGCTACCTTGTTGACCATCCCGCTGTAGCCGATCTCCTCGGGAAGGATCGGCTCGCTCATGGCGAAGCCGACGGTGAGGCGCAGGTCGTCCGACTTCTCCGCCTTGTCCTCCGGCACCGTGGCGAAGATCGTCGCGTGCGGGCTGATCACGCCGTCAGTGCCACCGGACCAGACGATCGGCACCTGCCGGACCTGCTCCTCCGGGGCGCCCTTGGCGATCAGCACCTCCCGGAAGGCCCGGTCGGCGATGATCCTGGTGTAGTCGTTGACGCCGCCGTTGCCCTCGGTCTTGCCGATGATGGCGATGACCCGGTCGGCCTCCATCACGCCCTCGTCAATGAGCCGGGCGAGGCCGGAGGCATCGGAGACGCTGTCGATCGGGACCTTGCGCACCTCAATGGGCTGGGCCATGTCTGTCCTCTCGTTCGGGTGGATGTGCTGGTGTGGTCACAGTCGTGGGGCGTCGATGACGGTGCCGACGTCACCCTCGACCGCCTCGGTTATCTGGTGGAGCGTCGTGATGACCGACCGGCCGCCGGAGCGCGCGAAGCGCAGGGCCGCCTCGACCTTCGGGCCCATGGAGCCCGAGGCGAAGTGCCCCTCGGCGGCGTACTTCTCCATCTCCTCGAGCCCGACCCGTGCGATGGGCCGGGCCTCGGGAGTGCCGTAGCCGAGCACCGCGTGCGGGACGTCGGTCGCGATGACGAGGACATCCGCGTGCAGCTGCTCGGCGAGCAGGGCCGCGGTGAGGTCCTTGTCGATGACGGCGTCGACGCCCTCGAGGTCGCCGTCAGGGGTGCGCACGACCGGAATGCCTCCGCCGCCGGCCGCAGTGACGACGTAGCCGGCGTCGAGGAGGGTGTGCAGGGTGTGCGCCTCGAGCACCTCGAGCGGCTCCGGGCTGGGCACGACGCGGCGCCAGCCCTTCTCGCCGCGGTCCTGCCACGTCTCACCGTGGTCGATCAGCTTCTGCGCCTGCGCAAGGGGCAGGTAGCGCCCGATCGGCTTGGTGGGACGGGCGAACCCCGGGTCGTCGCGATCGACGAGGGTCCTCGAGACGATCGCCGCCACCTTCCGGTCGACGTTTCGCCGCGCGAGCGCCGCCTCGAGGGCGACGAGGATCATGTAGCCGATCGTTCCCTGCGTCTGGGCGCCGCACCAGTCGAGCGGGACCGGGGGGACGACATGGGCGGCGAGCTCGTTCTTGACGAGGATGTTGCCGACCTGGGGGCCGTTGCCGTGGGTCAGGACGACGTCGTGGCCCGCTTCGACGAGCCGGGCGACATGCTCCATGGCGGCCCTGATGGCCTCCCACTGCGCCTGCGGCGCCGCACTGCCGTCCGGACCCGTCATCGCGTTGCCGCCGAGTGCGACGAGCACCCTCATGCCGACCTCCTCTCGTCCGTGTGGTGAGCCTATGGAGGAAAGCGGGCCGGTCGCGTTGTCACCTCCTGCCCAACGCGCCGGTGGCGCTTGGCAGATCTGTGCTG
>DASSTN010000018.1:0-5669 GCA_035707905.1 Intrasporangium sp. | reverse complement strand
CCCTCCTCCTGGGCGATCTTCGCGACGTGGAACGCGATCGAGCTGTCCATGAGGACGCCCGTCACGAGGAGCTTCTTGCCTTCGAGGATTCCCATGACTGTCACTTTCTCGTGGGGAAGGTCGGCTGCGAGCGGGAGCGGGGTCAGCGGCATACGGAAGACGCCGTATGCCGCTCAGCTGGGGTCAGTGCCCCATGCCGAGTCCCCCGTCGACGGGGATGACCGCACCGCTGATGTACCCGGCGGCGTCACTGGCGAGGAAGCGCACGACGTCGGCGACCTCCTCGGTGCGTCCGAAGCGGCCGGACGGGATGCTGGCGAGGTAGGCCTTCTGCTGCGCCTCCGGAAGGGCGGCCGTCATGTCGGTCTCGATGAAGCCCGGTGCGACGACGTTCGCGGTGATGCCGCGGCCGCCCAGCTCACGGGTGATCGAGCGCGCGAGCCCGACGAGGCCCGACTTGGAGGCGGCGTAGTTCGTCTGGCCCGGCGAGCCGTAGAGCCCGACGACGCTCGAAATGAGGATGATCCGGCCGAACCGGCGGCGGATCATGCCCGTGGCCGCGCGACGGGCGCAGCGGAACGCGCCGGCCAGGTTCGTGTCGATGACATCGTCGAAGTCCTCGTCGCTCATCCGCATCAGGAGGGTGTCCCGGGTGATGCCGGCGTTGGCGACGAGCACCTCGACGGGACCCCCGAGCAGCTCCTCGGCGTCCTTGAAGGCCTGGTCGACCGACGCGGTGTCGGTCACCTCGCAGCGCACGGCTCGCAGCCCCTCGGGAGCCTCTCCGGAGCGGTTCGTGATGACGACGTCGTCGCCGCCCTCGGCGAAGGCGCGCGCGATGGCGAGGCCGATCCCCCGGTTGCCACCGGTCACGAGGACCTTGCGCTGCTCTGTCGTTGCCACCCTGTCTCCTGGTTCCGCTCGTGGTGCCGCTCGCTGACTACCGCTGGCGGCACGCTAACGGACTACCGACGGGTATGCCCGATCCGCCGAGCCTTATGGTTGAAGGGTGGGACATGGGAAGCAGGAGCCGGTCGTCCACACGGTCACGTCGGCCACGACCTCGACCTCCGACGACCAGTCGACCCGGATGAAGCGCTACCTCACGATGATGGGGCTGCGTGTCGTCTGCTTCGGCGTCGTCTTCATCACGACCGGGTGGCTGCGCTGGGTCGCGATCATCGCGGCGGTCGCCCTGCCCTACTTCGCCGTGGTCATCGCGAACGCCGTCCGGCCGCGCCAGGTCGGACAGATCACCCCGGTGTCCCCCCAGCCGGACCAGACGCGGCGGCTCGACCAGTGACGGCCGGGCCGGGCGGCGCCCGGGAGGGGATGGTGTGCAGCGCCAAGGGGTGCCGGGAGGACACCCGGCACGCCGTCGTGTGGAACAACCCCAAGCTGCACAGCGCCGACCGACGGAAGGTCTGGCTCGCCTGTGACGGGCACCGGCAGTCGCTCGCCGACTTCGTGGGCCTGCGCGGCTTCCTCATCGACGTGATCCCCGTCGAGGAGCTCACCCCCGCCGACGGCTGAGCTACCCGCCGATCGCGCTCATGGGGCGGTCCGGCTGCACGAAGTCCGGGTCGCCGATCCCGTGGCCACGGCGCTTGCGCCACATCTCGCCCCGCATGAGGTCGAGCAGCTCGTCGTCGGTCGCACCGTCACGCAGGGGCGTACGCAGGTCGGTCTCCGTCCGGGAGAAGAGGCAGTTGCGCACCTGGCCGTCTGCCGTGAGCCGGGTCCGGTCGCAGGCCGCGCAGAACGGGGCGGTGACGCTGGCGATGATCCCGACGGTCTCGGGCCCGCCGTCCACGAGGAACCGCTCGGCCGGTGCACTCCCCCTACTCTCGGCCGGCAGGGGCGTCAGGGTGTGCCGCTCTGACAGCCGCGCGCGGATCTCGTCGGCGGTGATCATGTCGCGCCGGTCCCAGGCGTGCTGGGCGTCGAGGGGCATCTGCTCGATGAACCGCAGCTCGTAGCCGCGGTCGAGGCACCAGTCGAGCACGTCGGCGACCGTGTCGTCATTGACGCCCCGCATGGCGACCGCATTGACCTTGACGGGCGTGAGGCCGGCGTCGGCGGCCGCCTTGAGACCCGCCTCCACGTCGCTCAGCCGGTCGCGTCGGGTCAGCTGGGTGAAGGTGGCCGCGTCGATCGTGTCGAGGCTGACGTTGACCCGGTCGAGGCCTGCGTCGGCGAGGCCCTGGGCGACGCGGGCGAGGCCGACCCCGTTGGTCGTCATCGCGATCCGCGGACGCGGCTCGAGGGCGGCGATGCCCGCCACGAGCTCGACGATCGAGCGGCGCAGCAGCGGCTCCCCGCCGGTCAGTCGCACCTGCGTGACGCCGTCACGCACGAACAGGCCGATGAGCCTCAGCATCTCCTCGTCGGTCAGCATCTCGGCCTTCGGCATCCACGGCAGGCCCTCTGCGGGCATGCAGTAGGTGCAACGCAGGTTGCAGCGGTCCGTCACGGAGACCCGCAGGTCCCGGGCCACTCGACCGAACTGGTCGACGAGGCCGGCGGGTCGGTCGTGCGGTAGGGACGGGCGCGTCATACCGCCCACTCTATGACGGGTACCGTCGAGGGGTGCTTCGTGTGTGGCTGACCCGCCGGTGGCTGGTCGGCACCCTCATCGCCATCCTGTTCGGGTTGGCGTGCTTCGCCCTCGGCCGCTGGCAGTGGGGACGCTACGTCGACAAGCAGACCAAGGCCACCGCCATCGCGACCAACTACGACGCCGCTCCGGTGCCCCTCACGCCGACGCTGCTCGACCGCGGGCTGACGCCCGAGCGGCAGTGGACCCGCGTGACCGTGACCGGCAGGTATGCCGCTGACGCCGACCTGCTCGTGCGCAACCGCACCCAGGACACGGTCCCCGGCTTCGAGGTGCTGACGCCGCTCACGATGGACGCCGGCACCGTCCTCGTCGACCGCGGGTGGGTGCCCAACGCGGAGAGTGCCGCCCAGACCCCGGCGGTCGACCCGCCACCGACGGGACCCGTGCAGGTGACCGGCTGGCTCCACTCCGGTGAGCCGTCGCTGGGCCGCGACCTGCCCGCGGGGCAGCTCGCAAGCATCAGCGTCGCCGACGCCCGGGCCCAGCGGCCGGCCGTCGGGCCCTCAGACCTCTACCTCGTGCTCGGCACCCAGAGCCCCGCCAGCCCGTCGACCGGGCACCCGGTCACGCCGCTGCCGCGCCCGACCCAGGACCTGGGCCCCCACCAGGCCTACGCGATCCAGTGGTGGATCACGATGCCGGCCGGCCTCGTCTTCGTGATCTGGGCGATGCGGCGCGAGCTGATGGTCGAGGGCGAGACAGACGGCGCCACGCCGGCACCGGCCAAGCCGAAGAAGGTGCGGATCTGGGACGAGGAGGACTACTGAGCCGCGATCGGCTCGGTGGAGGTCCCGTCGAGTACCGGCGCGGCATGGCCATTCCGCGACCCGCCGAACTGCGTCGCGTGAAGGTGGGCGTAGAGCCCGCCGAGGGCGAGCAGCTCCTCGTGCCGGCCGGTCTCGACCACTCGGCCGTCGTCGACGACGACGATGCGGTCGGCCTGCCGGATCGTGGAGAGCCGGTGGGCGATGACGAGTGACGTCCGCCCCTCGAGCGCCGCGTCGAGGGCGCGCTGGACCGCGAGCTCGGACTCGGAGTCGAGGTGCGCGGTCGCCTCGTCGAGGACGACGATGTCGGGGGCCTTGAGCAACAGACGGGCGATCGCGAGGCGCTGCTTCTCGCCGCCGCTCAGGCGGTGGCCGCGGTCCCCGACGACGGTGTCGAGCCCCTCGGGCAGGTCGTCGACGAGGTGCGCGATCTGCGCCGCCTCCAGCGCGTCGCGCAGCTGCCCGGGGGTCGCGTCGGGCCGGGCGTAGAGCAGGTTGGCGCGGATGGTGTCGTGGAAGAGGTGGGCCTCCTGGGTCACGACGCCGATGCGGTCACGCAGCGAGGCCATCGTGGCGTCGCGCAGGTCGACTCCCCCGATCCGCACGGCACCCGAGGTGGGGTCGTAGAGCCGCGCCACAAGGGACGTGAGAGTGGTCTTGCCAGCGCCCGACGGACCGACGAGCGCGACGAGCTGGCCCGGCTCGACGGTGAGTGAGACGTCATGCAGGACGGTGCCGCCCGCACGGCGGTCGCCGGTCGAGATCGACTCGAGCGAGGCGAGGGACACCTCGTCGGCCGACGGGTAGCGGAACGTGACGTCGTCGAGCTCGACACCGAGCGGGCCGCTCGGCAGGGCGCGCGCGCCGGGCCGCTCGGCGACGAGGGGCTTGAGGTCGAGCACCTCGAAGACCCGCTCGAAGGAGATGAGAGCCGTCATGATGTCGACGCGGACGTTCGACAGCGAGGTGAGCGGGCCGTAGAGCCGGGCCAGAAGGGCGGCCAGGGCGAGCAGGGTGCCGACGCTGAGCGAGCCGGCGACGGCCATGATGCCGCCGAAGCCGTAGACCATGGCGGTGGCGATCGCGGCGATGAAGGTCATGCCGGCCATGAAGAAGGACCGGTTCAGGGCGATGTCGATGCCGATGTCGCGCACCTTCCCGGCGCGTTCGGCGTACTCCTCCTGCTCCCGGACGGGGTCGCCGAACAGCCGGACGAGGAGCGCACCGGCGACGTTGAACCGCTCGGTCATCCGCGAGCCCATGTCGGCGTTGAGGCCCATCTGCCGATGGGACAGGCTCGCGAGCCGGCGGCCCATGTACTTGGCAGGCAGCAGGAACAGCGGGACGAGGACGAGCGCGCCGAGGGTCAGCTGCCAGGACAGCGCGATCATGGCGGCGACGACGAGCACCACCGAGACGAGGTTGCTGACGACGTTGGACAGGACGGAGGTGAACGCCTGCTGGGCGCCGATGACGTCGTTGTTGAGCCGGGAGACGAGCGAGCCGGTCTGGGTGCGGGTGAAGAAGGCGATGGGCTGGCGCAGGACGTGGGCGAAGACCTCACCGCGCAGGTCGTTGATCAGCCCCTCGCCGATCTTCGCGGAGTACCACCGTGAGATGACCGTGAGCACCGCGTCCAGCACCGCGATGGCGGCGACGACGAAGGCCAGCCGGACCACCACCGACGAGTCGTGTGGAATGACGCCCCTGTCGATGATGTCCTTGAGGAGCAGCGGCACCGCGACGACGATGACCGCGTCGAAGATGACCACCGCGAGGAACGCGATGATCAGCCTGCGGTAGGGCTTCGCGTAGCCGAAGACCCGGCGGCGCGTGCCCGGCGCGAGAGTCGCGTCCTTCACCGACTGGTCCCGCGACAGCGACCGCATCATCATCCACTGTGACCCCGCCATGTGGTCCCCTTTCGTCGTCCACCTCTGTAACCGCGGGACCCGCACGTGGATTCCCAGCCGCATACGGACGGAAGGCCGGCGGGCGCCCCCTGCCGCCCCGTCCGGCCGGGGGCGCCGGACTTAGCCGGGCTCGACCTGCGCCTCGCCTGCGCCGAGGGCCTGACGCAGCCACTCCGCGTAGTCGTCGAAGCTGGCCACCACGGCATCGAGGTCGACCATGGGCGGCACGTCGATGATCGGCTGCCGCTCGACCAGGAAGGCCGCCGTGTGCCGGGCCACCTGCTCCTCATCGGCTCCGGCGATCCAAAGCTCGTCGAGCACCTCGGGATAGATGAAGATCTCGGACTCAACGCTCTCGCCGTCTGCCGT
>DASSTN010000017.1:0-9954 GCA_035707905.1 Intrasporangium sp. | reverse complement strand
CGGGGCCGCCTGCCCCCAGCCGAGCCGGGGCGCGTTGTCGAGCAGCAGCTTGCGCGTGCGAGCGAACTCCTCGACGGCCGCCTCGCACTCGCGGTAGGACTCCTCCGCGAAGGCGGCGACAGCGGCATACTGCGCCGGCGCGGGCGGGCACAGCGCGACGTTCCCGGCGAGCGCGTCGACGGGGCGGACGAGCTCCTCGGGCAGCAGCAGCCAGCCGAGCCGCCAGCCCGTCATCCCCCAGTACTTGCTGAAGGACGAGACGACGATGGCCGACTCGTCGAGCTCCCAGGCGCAGACGCCCCGTGGGTCGGGCGCGCCCGGCTCCGGGTAGGTGACGCCGTGGTAGATCTCGTCGCTGACGAGCCGCACCCGATTGGCCGCGCACCACTCCGTGACAGCGGCGAGCTCGTCCCGGTCGACCATCGTGCCGGTCGGGTTCGCCGGCGATGCGAGCACGAGCCCCGCAAGCGGCGCCTGCCGGTGGGCGGCCTCGAGCAGCTCGGGCGTCGGCTGGTAGCGCACCTCCGGACCGCAGTCGATGTCGACGACCTCACAGCCGAGGGCGGCGAGGATGTTGCGGTATGCCGGATAGCCGGGACGGGCGAGGGCGACCCGGTCCCCCCGGTCGAAGGCCGCGAGGAAGGCCAGGACGAACCCGCCCGACGACCCGGTCGTGATCGCAACCCGGGCCGGGTCGACGTCGATGCCGTACCAGCGGCGGTAGTGGCCGGCGACCTCTCGGCGCAGCTCGTGGATGCCGAGCGCCGAGGTGTAGGTCAGCGGCCGGCCGGACCCGTGGATCTCCGCGGCGGCGGCCGAGACGAGCGACGGCGCGCCGCCGGACGGTTCCCCCGCGCAGAGGGAGATGACGTCCCTGCCCTCGGCCCGGAGCACGGCGACGCGGTCGAGGATGTCCATGACCTGGAACGGCGTCACGGCGGACCGGCGGGACACGGGCAGGGCTTCGCGGAAGGAGGCCGGCAGGGAGGTCACCGGCCCAGTGTCCCCCAGTGAGCGGCATACGGACGCCTCGGCCTTCCCCGCCCGAGCGGACCTAGCCTGTCCCGCGTGACCCAGACCGACCCAGCCGCGACCCGGCCCGTCCCCCGCGTGGCGCGGCCCCGGTGGCACCGCGCGTGGACGATCGCCGCGATCACCCTCGGGGCCCTCGTCGCGGCGGCCGCCTTCCGCAGCTCGACCGGCGTGCTGATGGAGCCGATCGAGCGCGAGTTCGGCTGGGACCGCACGACGACATCGGGTGCGGTCAGCCTCAACCTCGTCCTGTTCGGGCTCGTGGCGCCCTTCGCGGCGGCCCTGATGGACCGGTGGGGTGTGCGCCGGATCGTCACGGCCGCGCTCGGGCTGGTCGGCCTCGCGAGTGCCGCGACGTTGCTCATGACGGCCGCCTGGCACCTCTGGCTGCTCTGGGGCCTCGTCATCGGCGTCGGCACCGGGATGATCGCGCTCGTCTTCGGCGCGATCGTCGCGAACCGCTGGTTCGTCGAGCGCCGTGGCCTCGTCATGGGCATCTTCTCGGCGGGCAACGCGACCGGCCAGCTGCTCTTCCTGCCCGTCATCGCGGCGGCCGCGGAGCACTCCGGCTGGCGGCTCTCGGCGCTCATCGTCGCCGGGCTCGCCCTCCTCCTCATGGTGCTCACCTGGCTGCTGCTGCGCGACCACCCCCACGAGGTCGGGCTGCTCCCCTACGGCGCACCGGCCGACTACGTGCCGCCCGTCTCCCCGCATGCCGAGCGACCGCTGCTCGCCGCCATCCGCGTGCTGCGCGAGGCGAGCCGCACGTGGACGTTCTGGGCGCTCATGGCCACGTTCTTCGTCTGCGGCTGGACGACGAACGGCCTGATCCAGACCCACTTCGTCCCGGCTGCCCACGACCACGGCATGCCGACCACGACGGCCGCCGGCCTGCTCGCGGTCGTCGGCGTCTTCGACATCCTCGGCACGGTCGCGTCGGGATGGCTCACCGACCGGCTCGACCCCCGGATCCTGCTCGCCGGCTACTACGCCCTGCGGGGCCTCTCGCTCTTCACCCTGCACCAGCTGCTCGCCGAGACTGTGCAGCCGCAGCTGTGGGTGTTCATCGTCTTCTACGGGCTCGACTGGGTGGCCACCGTGCCGCCGACCGTGGCCCTCTGCCGGGCGCACTTCGGCCTGCAGGACTCCGGCATCGTCTTCGGCTGGACGTTCGCCGCGCACATGGTCGGTGCGGGTGCCGGGGCCAGCGTCGCGGGCTGGATCCGGGCGACCGACGGCAGCTACGCCACCGCATGGCACGTCGCCGGTGCCCTCTGCCTGTTGGCGACAGTGGTCGCGCTGACCATCCGGTCGAGTGAGCCCTCTCGGGTCGGCCGCGCCAGCCGGGCCTGAGGTGAGGCTGGCTCAGCCCGCCAGCCGGGCCTGAACTGAGGCTGGCTCAGCCCGCCAGCCGGGCCTGAGGTGAGGCTGGCTCAGCCCGCGAGCCGGCCGCGGACGCAGAACTCGTTGTAGGTGAAGTAGCGGCCCGCGGCCCGAGGGAACGGGAAGCTGTAGGACCGCTCGACGCGGACGCCGGCCTCCTGCAGGAGTCGCCGGATGTCGTCGTCGGTCATGAAGTGGACGTGCGTCCGGTCCCTCCTGAAGCCTCGCTCCTGAGGGCAGATGACAAAGACACGGCCGCCCTGATTGAGGTGGGGCAGGTACTGCTTGAGCAGCCCGGCCGCCTCGTCGAGCGTCATGTGCTCGAGGACGTGTGAGAAGAGGAGCGAGTCGAACTGTGTCGAGCGGTTGGACTCGTCGGCGAACTCCTCGGTGGTGACGGCCTCGAGGCCCTGGCTGCGGGCGATCCCGACGAGCCGCGGGTTGTGGTCGACGCCGACGGAGCCGGCCGGCAGGCTACGGAGGTTGCGGCCGGTCCCGCACCCGATGTCCAGGGTCCTGCCGAGCCGCTGGGCACGCAGGTTCAGCCGGTAGGGCAGCTGCACCGGGACCAGCCGCTTCCACCAGGTGCGCTGGCCGCGCCACAGCTCCTCCGCATAGTCCGGAGTGCGGGTGTCCTTCTCTGGTTCCTGTGCCATGCGGGACCCCTCTCGCCCACTTTGCGAGTCCGGGACTGCCCAGGCGCCCTCAGCGAACCGGGGATCGCGTGGAGCAGTGGTGCCGAGAATCGTACGTCGCACATCGGCCGGCCGGGAGGGATAGGGCCGAGGTACACGGTGCCGTCCCGGTGGTGAGTAGGCTCCCGGCATGTCGGTGCACGATGCGGTGACCACGCCCAGCCCGGGGGTCGCGACCCTCGTCGACGTGTCGGCGGCCGCCCCGATCGACCGCGACTGGGTGGCCCGGGCCGTGCAGCTGATCCAGGCCGACGCGAACCGCAGCGCCGACACCCACCTGCTGACAGTGCCGCTCCCCGGCTGCCCCGACGTCGACCTCTATCTCAAGGACGAGTCGACCCACCCCACGGGCAGTCTCAAGCACCGGCTCGCCCGCTCCCTCTTCCTCTATGCGCTCTGCAACGGCCAGCTCGGGCCGGGCATGACCGTGGTCGAGGCGTCGAGCGGCTCGACCGCGATCAGCGAGGCCTATTTCGCCCGGATGCTCGGGTTGCCCTTCGTCGCCGTCATGGCGCGGTCGACTAGTGCCGAGAAGATCGCCCTCATCGAGCGCGAGGGCGGCCGCTGCCACCTCGTCGACGATCCGTCGACCGTCTATGAGGAGGCGGCACGGATCGCCCGCGAGTGCGGCGGGCTCTACGTCGACCAGTTCAGCCACGCCGAGCGGGCGACCGACTGGCGCGGCAACAACAACATCGCCGAGTCGATCTTCGCCCAGCTGGCCCTGGAGCGGCACCCGGTGCCGCAGTGGGTCGTCGTCGGCGCCGGCACCGGCGGCACGAGCGCGACGATCGGGCGCTATGTCCGCTACCGCGCCGTCCCCACCCGGATCTGCGTCGTCGACCCGGAGGGCTCGGCCTTCCTACCGAGCTGGCGCGGCGAGGATGGCGGCTGCCCGCACCCCTCACGGATCGAGGGGATCGGGCGCCCCCGCGTCGAGCCGAGCTTCATCGGGACGGTCGTCGACCGGATGATGGGCGTGCCGGATGCCGCGTCGATCGCGGCGATGCGCTTCCTGCGGGAGCGCACCGGCCTTGCTGCCGGGGCCTCCACGGGCACCGCGCTCTACGGCGCGCTCCGTCTGGCCTGCGAGCTGCACGCGGCGGGCGAGGCGGGCAGCATCGTCTCGCTCGTCTGCGACCGCGGTGAGCGCTACGACACGACGTACGGCTCGGACGCCTGGCTCGAGCGCCAGGGCATCGACATCCGTCCGTATGCCGCTGTGCTGGCTGCCGCTTGGGACGCCGGCACGTGGGTCGGCTGAGCCTCCCCGTCGAGTGATCGCCCCGTCACTCCCGCCCCACAGCCTCCCCGTCGAGTGATCGCCCCGTCACTCCCGCCCCAGCGGCTCTGGCCGTGTGAGCCACGTCGAGTGATCGCCCCGTCACTCCCGCCCCACGCTCCTTGGAACGGATGGGAGCAAGCGATCACTCGACGCTGGGACGGATGGGACCAAGCGATCACTCGACTGTCAGCGGACGGGGCGGACGTGGTCCGGGATGTCCTGCCACCAGCCGAGCAGGTCGCGCGTCTTCCTGGCGAGCGCCGGCGACGCTGCCCGGAGGCGTCCCGACTCGAGGTCACTGACGACGCCGTCCAGCAGGTCGTACCGGCCCCGCATGCCCAGTGCGTAGGCGTGGCCCCGGATCAGGGCCTCCGCCTCGGCGGGGCGCCGCTTCGCCTGCACCACGTCGGTGAGGCGGGCGAGGAGACGGGCGTCGCGGGCCTCCTTTGCCGGCCCCTGCGGTTCGACGCAGTTGCCGGTCACGTTGGCCGCCTCGTAGGCCAGGTCGACATCGACGTCGGGGTCGCAGGCGATGTCGGTGATCGGGTCGAGCGCCTCGGGATGCATCAGCCACGACAGGACCGACAGACACTCGTGGGCGGCGACGTGGTTCCCGTCGCGGAGGGCCACACGCAGCTCCTCGACGTAGGCCCGGCCGACGACCGGCCCCTGGGGCGAGAGCATCAGCACGGCTAGCGCACTGCCGTTCGTCTCCTCGTTGGTCTCGCCGATGGCGGCCGCGATCACCGTGTCGAGGACCGGCTCCTCACGGTCAGACGGTGAGAGCCACTGGTCGAGGGTGCGTCGGATGCGAGCGCGCAGGTCGCGCAGCTCCTCCGGCCTCCGGGATCGGCCGGCCAGGATGATGGAGGCGGCGAACTTCTGGTTGTCGACGGTCAGCCCGGCGGCGAGCCGTTCGCGACCGGGCAGGTCGACGGCCCGTATGAGGTTCGCCGCGCCCCGTCGCACCCGGAAGCTGCGCTCGGTGTCACGCAGGTGCTCGATCGCGAGCCGGACGACCTCGATGACGCGCTGCGAGGCCAGGCGGCCACGCTGCACGTGGGAGGTGAGCGCGAGCAGCGCCGAGCGCAGCGCATGGTCGTTGGTCGGGTTGCGCAGCTGGCCGATGAGCACGTCGATCACGGCCGGGTGCGAGGCGTACCGCAGGAGCGAGGCGATGTCGACGTAGAGCTGCTCCGCAGGGTTGCCCAGGCCCGCATCGGCGAGCCGGGCCACGACGGCCTCGCTGCGGGGGTGCCGGACGAAGCGGACCGCGGCACCGTAACGCTGGGCGAACTGCAGGTCGAGACTGAGGCCCGCCTCCTGGTTGCACCGGCGGAAGATCGCCTCCCAGTCCCGCTCGCGGAGCAGGACGTGCGGCATCCTCGCCAGGTTGCCCGAGAGCCGGTCCCAGTCGAGCCCGGTCATTCGCTCGGTGCTGAGCGCGCGCTCGACGAGCTCGAGCGTCTCGTTCGGGTCTGGCTCACCGCGCGGGTGCAGCGCGGTCGGTGTCGTGCCGTCCGAGAGCATGGTGCGGGCGAAGACGTCCATCGTCGCGAGCAGCTGCCCCTCGGGCAGCTGGAGCACCCGCTCGTAGCGCCGGACCAGGTCGTGCGTCACGGCGACGGCGCCGCTCTCCCAGCGGCCGACCTGGGAGCGGTGCACCGCCGGTGCCCGTCCGGCACCCGCCGCGAAGCCGCTGGCGCCGCGGACCTCCGGATCGGCTGCGTGGATGCGGGCGTTGCGCAGCACCCAGAGCATCTTGTGCCCCAGATCGGTGTGCTGCATCTTCCATCCGCTCGTCGAGTCCCTCGGCCAGAGCCAGCCCCCCGCGAGCCGGACCCTCGCGTGTCGCACCATAGCCCTGTCCCGCCGAGCCATGCGCGAAAGAGCACGACACGCGCACTCTGTGCTGCCCTGACCCGACCCGAGCGGGCCCGCGGGTTGGGGCGAGGGTGAGGTGAGCGGCATACCGCGTCTACGCTGCCGTCATGACGCAGGCCTACCACGCTGACTCGTCCGACCTCGCAGTGAAGGAGGTGCTCACGTGGGAGGTGTTCGGCACCGCGTCGCGCGAGCTGGCGCAGACGATCGCGGACTCCGGCTTCGAGCCGGAGATCCTCATCGCGGTCGCGCGGGGTGGGCTGCTGCCCGGCGGGGCGCTGTCGTATGCGCTCGGCCTCAAGCTGACCGACGCGATCAACGTCGAGTTCTACACCGACGTACACGAGACCCTGCCCGACCCGGTCCTGCTCGCCCCGCTGCTCGACACCGAGAGCATCCGGGGCCGCCGCCTCCTCGTGGTCGACGACGTGGCCGACTCGGGCCGCACCCTGGCGCTCGTCCTCGACCTGCTCCGCGAGCACGGGGCCGAGGCGAAGAGCGCCGTGATCTACGCCAAGTCCCGCTCGGAGGTGGAGCCGGACTACGTCTGGCGGCGGACCGACGAGTGGATCGTCTTCCCCTGGTCGGCCGAGGAGCCGGTCAACCGGGCGGTGCCGCGGGACTGACGGCGGGTCGCGCAGGCCGGCGGCCTTGACCGCCCGCCTGCGGAGACCCCGTGCCAGTCAGGCAGAACGTCGGGCCGCGACGGCGAGCAGCCCGCCCACGAGGCCGAGGTTCTTGAGGACCTGGACGCGGTGGTTGACGCGCACCTGCGGGTCCTCCGCCTTCCAGAACGCGTGCCCGGCGATCGTGGTCGGGACGAGGGAGCCGACGAGGCCGAGCGCGGCGGCCCGAGGCAGGATGCCGAGCGCGAGCGCGGCGCCCCCCGCGGCCATCGCGGCACCGTTGAAGCGGACGGCCGCCTCCGGCTTCGGCAGGCCGAGGTCCGCGGCCGCGTTCACCCGGCCGCCGGGGTTCGTCGCCGCCTCGTAACCGAGCCAGGCGAAGGTGGTGCCGAGCGCGAGACGGGACAGGCGGTCGGCGGCTGAGTACGCCAGGGACATGCAGGACTCCTTCGGGTATGCCCGGGCACGGTTCGGCCGGGCGCAAGGGGTCAGTCTCTCGCACCGTCATGGGACGAGGCTGCGTGGCCTCGAGCCCAAAGCCGCCTGAGCTGTTCGTCAGTCGTGACGGGGGTAGGAGGTCGGTGCTAGACAAGACCCACCTGTCGGACCTCAGCTGAAGGGATCGCCGTGACTGCTGTTCCCGAGTTCGCCCCCTCACTCGTCGTGACGTCGCGCCTGACCATGAATGTCTGGACCTCCGGCCCGGAGGACGGCAGGCCGGTCCTGCTCGTCCATGGCAACCTCACGACCGGCGGCTTCTGGCGGTATGTCGCCGAGCAGCTGCCGGCGGACGTCCGGGTCATCGCACCCGACCTGCGTGGCTTCGGCAAGACCGATGCCGAGCCGGTGACCGCGACGAACGGGCTCGGCGACATGGTCGAGGACGTCCGGAGCCTCCTCGAGGCCCTCGAGCTGACCGACTCCCGGCTCGTGGCCGCGGGCTGGTCCATGGGCGGCGGGGTGCTGGAGCAGTACCTGCTGACCTACCCGGACGACCTCGGTGGGCTCGTCCTCATCGCGCCACTGTCGCCCTACGGCTTCGGCGGCACCAAGGGCGAGGACGGCACGCTGTGCTTCCCCGACGCGGCGGGCTCCGGCGCCGGCGGGGCCAACCCGCAGTTCATCGTGCGGCTGGCCGCCGGCGACCGGAGCGAGGACGACCCGCAGACGAGCCCGCGGGTCGTGATGCGGACCTTCTTCGGCGCCGGCGACAACGCCGCGAACGTCGACGAGGAGTTCCTCCTCACCGAGCTGTTGACCACCCGCACCGGCGAGGACTTCTACCCGGGCTCGACCGCACCCTCGGAGAACTGGCCCGGCGCAGCACCCGGCACCTTCGGCATCCTCAACACGATGACGCCCAACCACTTCAACGCCTCGGCGATCGCCGGCCTGGAGACCAAGCCGCCGATCACCTGGATCCGTGGCACCGAGGACCAGATCGTGTCCGACCGGTCCCTCTTCGACCTTGCGACGCTGGGCGAGATGGGCGCGATCCCGGGCTGGCCGGGCGCCGACGTCCTGCCACCCCAGCCGATGGTCGCGCAGATGCGGGCCGTGCTGGCCGACTACGAGGCACGTGGCGGCCAGGTGAGCGAGGTCGCCCTCGACGGGATCGGTCACGGCATCCCGCTCGAGGTGCCGGGCCGGGTGGCCGACGAGCTGATGGCCCTCCTCGACCGCACGCCGGGGGACGGCCTGCCACCGATCCAGGCTTGACCGGCCGGCGGTGCCGGGTTTGGTGGACCCGGCACCCTTATCTACAGTTGGGACCGTGAAAAAAGATGGCGCCGGCCAGACCCTCTCGCGCGCCGTCTTCCTCATCCCGGCGGGCGTCGCGATGCTGGCCGGGGTCGACGCCGCGCTGCTCCTCCTCGGGGTCGGCGCGCCCGTGTCCGCACCGCGCCTGGCGGACCTCCACGGCATGCTCATGGTGGCCGGCTTCCTCGGCACGCTCATCGCGATGGAGCGTGCGGTCGCGCTGCGCCATCCCCTCGGGTATGCCGCTCCCCTCCTGCTCGGCGTCGGCGCGCTCGCGCTGCTCACCCCCGCCCCCGTCGCCCTGGGCCAGCTCCTGCTCGTCGACGGGGCCGTCGCGTTCGTCGCGGTCTATGCCGCCCTGTGGCGGCGCAACCACGACGACGTCGTGATCGTCGAGCTGCTGGGGGCCGTCCACCTCGCCATCGCGACGCTCCTGTGGCTGCGTGTCGACGTGCCGTGGCTCATGCCGTGGCTCGTCGGCTTCGTCGTGCTGACGATCTGCGCCGAGCGGGTCGAGCTCGCCCGGCTCGCGATGCCGAGCACCGGCGGACGCACCCTCGTGCTGCACGCCGCGGCCCTCACGACCGCGCTCGTCGCCAGCCTGCTCTGGCCCGAGGCGGGCGCCCGGCTGGCCGGTCTCGTGCTCACCTCCCTCGTCGTCTGGCTCGTCCGGCACGACGTCGCGCGCCGGACCATCCACGCGACCGGGCTCCCCCGGTTCAGCGCGGCGGCGCTCCTCGGCGGCTACGTCTGGCTCCTCGTCGCAGGCCTGGCCTGGCTGGTCGGCGGGGCGCAGACCGAGGGCAGCATCTACGACCTCGTCATCCACTCGGTCATGCTCGGCTTCGGCATCTCCATGGTGATGGCCCACGCGCCGGTCATCCTGCCGGCCGTGCTCCGGCGGCCGCTGCCCTATCGCCCGGTCATGTGGGCACCCCTCGTCCTCATGCACGCGGGGCTCCTCCTCCGCGTCGGCGCCGGTGACCTCGCCGGCCTGCACACGGTCTGGCAGGCCGGCTCCGTCATCAACGTGGTCGCCCTGCTCCTCTTCCTCGTCGTCGCGATCGGCTCGAGCGCGGCCGGGGCGCCGGGGCGGGCGACCTCGCGCACCGGCCAAGCCAGGCGTGCGCGCGGGACCAAGCCCAGCGGCATACCCCTCGACCCTGCGACCCGGAGACCCTCATGAGCACCCGCGGATCCTGGTTCATGCGCGACCGGCCCGTCGTCATCTGGCTCTTCGCGGCCTTCGTCGTCAGCCTCGTGCACCCCTTCTTCGCGTCGTCGCGGT
>DASSTN010000016.1:0-33512 GCA_035707905.1 Intrasporangium sp. | reverse complement strand
TCGCCGCCGCTTGGATCCTTCCGTCCGTCCTCGGCCCCGGCGTGGCGGGCGCCATCGATGCGATGGCCGGGTGGCGGGCGGTCTTCGTCGCGCCGCTCGTCGTCGTCCCGATCAGTCTCGCCCTGGTCGGGGGCGCCCTTCGCGGTGAGCGTGGCGGCGCCCGGACGACCGACGCTCCCCGTCGACGGACGACCTCCTCGGACACGCGCCAGCTGCGCGCCTCCTTCCTGCTCGCGGGAGGTCTGGCCTCGATGACGTTCGCCGGGCCACTCCTCGGCGCCCCGGACCAGACCCGGGCGGTGACAGGCCTCGCCCTCGTCCTCGGGGGCGTCGTCGTCATCGCTGGGACCGCCACCCGCGTCCTGCCGGACGGCACCTTCCGGCTCGGCTGTGGCGTCCCGAGCCTGGTCGCCCTGCGGTTCGTCGTTGCGCTCGCGTTCACGGGCGTCGGCGGCACGATCCCCCTCATGCTCGTCCAGACTCGGGGTGTCGGCCCTGCCCTCGCGGGAATCTCGCTCGCGGTCACGGGCGTCCTCTGGGCGGCCGGCTCGTGGCTGAACAGCACCGACGCCGTGCAGCGCGTCAGACCGGCTGCTCGGCTCCGCACCGGGAACACGCTGATCGCCGTGGGCGGGCTGGGCCCGGTCCTGCTCTCCCTCGGAGTCATGGGGCTCCCGGCGGGAATGGTCGGCTGGGGCCTGGCGGCGCTCGGGATGGGGCTCGTCTCACCAACCCTCACGACGGAGGCGTTGGCCCTAGCGGCCGAGCACGAACAGGGTCGGGCGAGCGCGGCGCTCGGCCTCGCCTCCACGATGGGCGTCGCAGTCCCGACAGGCGTCGTCGGCGCGGTCGTGGCGCTGCAGGGGGCCGGCGTCGACGGCCGCACCTTCGCCCTCCTCATGGGCGCCTCCGCCGCGGCCGCCCTCGTCGGGGTGGCAGGGGCGGGCCGGGCCTGGTCCTGCGGCTGACCGTGCGGTCGGCGGCAGCCACCGGCCCGGCGATCACCTCGAACGGGGCCGGTGAACAGCTCTGACTTTCACACGAGCTCGGCAGGGCAGCTCACCAGGCCCGGCCAAAAAGGCCCCTCAGGGAGTCCGCTCGCAGGGCTCGTCAGCGGGTCCACCCCCAGGAGGTCCGCTCAGGGCAGGAGGTCCTCGTCATCGTCGACCTCGTCCCGCTCTGCGACGCGGACGCGCCGGGCGGGGCTGACCCGCTCGACGTCCTTGACGCTCACCACGCTGTGGCGGCCCAGGCCGAGGGCAGCGAGGAAGACGATGACGACTCCGAGACCGGTGAAGAACCCCACCTCCTCTAGCGCCGCCTGCGTCGTGGCAGAGCTCGCGGGGCTGCCGGCCGCCGTGACGCCGCCGTTGAAGAGCCGGCTCAGCGTCGGACCCACCGCGAACCACGCACCGGCGAGCGCGGCGAGCCAACCACCGAGGATCGTGACGCGCCGGTCCGCGCTCGCGAGCAGCATGAGCCCGCCGAGCACCGTCGCGGCCGCGGGCAGGATCTCCAACCAGAGTCGCCCCATCGTGAACTGCCAGGCGGTGTCAGGCGTGTACGCGTAGCCGAAGAGCGGCCCGACGAAGGGAATGAGCCCGCCCCAGATGCCGAGCAGGACGAGGAGCACGCCACTCACGGCGCCTCGGCTGCGGTCGACGTGGATCCGGCTGTACATCGGCCGGTGTGCTGGATATGTAGCGGTTGTCATGATGGACCACCTCGAATCCGAGGGCCGGAGGGACGCTCCCTGGACGGCCCTCACGTCGATCATCACTCCTGCCTCCCGCGCTGCGCAACGCTCCGTTGATCGGGCGGTCCAACGCCGACACGGACGTCCGCCAGCGGGAGGAGCGGTATGCCGCTGAGTCGGCTCAGCGGCATACCGTTCCCGCGCGCGCTGGCGCGGAAGTGGTTGCGGCTCAGGGCTCCTCGGTGGCGCCGGGACTGCGGAGCACCCGCGCGGCGAGGGCGTGGCCGTGCTCGCAGGCACGCACCACGTCGTGGCCCTGCAGATGCGCCGTGAGGAAGCCTGCGTTGAAGGCGTCACCGGCCCCGGTGAGATCGCGGACGTCGGCGACCGGGGTCACCGGCACCGTCGCGACGACCCGCCCGTCGCGCAGGACCGACGTCGCCTGCGTCCCTCGGCGGGCGAGGAGCGTGGCGCCCGGGAAGCACGCGAGGCCGGGGCCGGGACGGCCGTCGTGGGCGAGGTCGAGGAGGGCACACTCGTCCTCGTTGGCGGAGATGAAGTCGGGGCGGCAGCGCTGCATGAGGTCGAGGAAGGCGTCGCGGCCGTAGTGCCCGATGAGGCCGGTCGAGGACACGTCGAACGACACGAGGCCGCCCCGCTCGTGCTGCTGCGTCACCGCCTCGAGCGCGGTGGTCGCCGTCGTGCCGGCCTCGAAGGAGTAGCCGGTGACGTGGAGGACCTCGACGTCGTCGAGCCACGCCGGGTCGATCGTGGCGAGGTGCGCGTTGGCGCCCCGGGACGGGAACATCGTGCGCTCGCCGTGCTCGTCGATGAGCAGGACGATCACGCCGGTGTGCACGTTCGGGTCGACCTGGAGCCGCACGTCGACGCCGTGCCCCTCGAGCTCCTGGCGCACGACGTGCCCCCCGAGGTCGGTGCCGACGCAACCGATGAACCGGGTCGGGTGGCGCGAGCCGGCGAAGGCCGCGACGTTGGCGGCGGACCCGCCGCGGCGCATGACGATCTCGGACCTCGTGTCGGTCGCCTGCCGCTGCGGCTCGAGCTGCCAGACGACGACGTCCTGGACGACGTCGCCGAGGACGCCCAGCACTAGTTGTCCCGGTTGACGAGGGCGGCAGCCACCTCGCAGGCGAGCCTGATGTTGTTGCGGTAGAGGGCGACGTTGGCGTCGAGGCTGCGGCCGTCGGTGGCACGGCGGATGTAGTCGAGCAGGTAGGGCGTCGAGGCCTGCCCGCCGATGCCGTCCCGCTCGGCCGCGGCCCAGGCCGCCTCGACGACCCCGTCCAGCTCGGCCGGGTCGAGCTGCTCGGCCTCCGGGACCGGGTTGGCGACGAGCACGCCGCTCGGCACGCCCAGGGCCCGCTGCGTGGTGAGGAGGGTCGCGATGTCCTCCGGCGAGTCGACCCGGGCGCTGACGCTGTGGCCCGAGTCGACGACGTAGAACCCGGGGTAGCGGTTGGTCCGGTAGCCGACGACCGGCACGCTGAGCGTCTCGAAGCGCTCGAGCGTCGCCGGGATGTCGAGGATCGCCTTGGCGCCCGAGCTGATCAGCACGATCGAGGTGCGCGCCATCCCGACGAGGTCGGCCGACTCGTCGAAGGTCTTGTCGGCCCCGTGGTGCACCCCGCCGAGACCGCCCGTCGCGAAGACGTCGATGCCGGCCGCCCGGGCGAGGAAGCCGGTCGCGGCGATCGTCGTGCCGTAGTTCTTCTTCGTCACGGCAGCGAGGGACAGCTCACGCGTCGAGGCCTTGTCGGCGGCGTCGTCGCTGCCGAGCTCGTGGATCTGCTCCTCCGTCAGGCCGACGACGGGGGTGCCGCGGTGCACCCCGATGGTCGCGGGCACGGCGCCAGCCGCTCGGATGATCTGCTCGCCCTCCAGGGCCACCTCGACGTTGCGGGGACGGGGCAGGCCGTGGGTGAAGATGGTCGACTCGAGGGCGACGACGGGAGTTCCGGCGGCGAGCGCGTCGGCGACGTGGTCACCGACTCGGATCACGGATGGCGTGGGCATGGTGCTCCTCTCGAGGGAAGTTCGGCCCCACGGTACCGAGGCCATCCCTCCCCGGGGGAACCGTCTCGGGCCTAGAGAGGTGGCCGCCGGTCCGCCCAGGGGCGGGCCTGCTCCAGCTGGGCCGCGAGCCGGAGCAGCATGCCCTCGGAGCCGAGGGCCCCGACGAACTGCGACCCGATCGGCAGGCCGTCCGCGGTCCAGTGCAGCGGCACCGACATGGCCGGCCGCCCGGTGATGTTGGCGAGCTGGGTGTAGGGACCCCAGCCGAGGTGCTGGCTGATGAGCTGGTCGACGACCGGGGTGAAGCGCAGCAGCCCTGCTCCCCTCGCCTTCACGAGAGCGGCCTGCGCGGCCTGCACCCGGGGCGGCAGGTCGAGAGCGCCGATCCGGGGCGGAGGGGTCGCCGAGGTGGGTGTCAGCAGCAGGTCGTGGTCCTGGTGGAAGGCGACGAGACGGCGGGTGTGCAGGTGGCGGTTCTCGGTGGCCCGGATGAGCTCGACCGGCTTCGTCGCGCGACCGAGGGCGGCCATGACGAGGGTGTCCGACTCGAACTGGGAGTCGTCCGCCCCGGCCAGCTCCTTGGCCAGGGCGACCTCGTAGGCGGCGTAGGCGAACCACGTCGTGAGGAAGTCCCTGGCGAGGGCCGCGTCGTCGAAGGGCGCGGCATCGAGGTCCACCACGTCGTGGCCGAGCTCGCTCAGCAGCTCGGCCGTCTCCCGAGCGGCTGCGATGGCCTCGGGGTGCGGGTTCGGGTTGATCGAGCTGGCCGTGCAGACCGCGATCCGCAGACGCCCGGGGTCCTGGCCGATCTCGTCGGCGTAGGGCGTGGGCGGGACGGCAGCCAGGTATGGCGACTCGGGCGCCGGGCCGACGAGCACGTCGAGCATCCCGGCGGTGTCACGGACGGAGCGAGAGATGACCCCGCTCGTCGCGGTGCCACCGAGCGCCTCCGAGACCAGGGGACCCGCCGGCACCAGTCCCCTCGAGGGCTTGAGACCGAAGAGCCCGCACGCCGACGCGGGGATGCGGATCGAGCCACCGCCGTCGCTCGCCGCGGCGCACGGGACGATGCCGGCGGCCACCGCGGCAGCCGCACCACCGGAGGAGCCGCCCGGGGTGTGCTCGAGGTTCCACGGGTTGCGGGTGGGGCCGAAGACGGCCGGTTCGGTGACACCCTTGGCCCCGAACTCAGGCGTGTTGGTCCGCCCGAAGACGACCAGGCCGGCGTCGAGCCACCGGCTGACCACGGTCGCAGTCTCGGGCCGCTGAATCCCCATCAGGGCCCGCGACCCGTCACTGCTGGGGTGGCCGGCGACGTACTGCGCCAGGTCCTTGAGCAGGAACGGGACACCCGCGAACGGCCCCTCGGCCGAGGTGGAGTGGAGGGGTGGATCGACGTCAGCGACGACCGCGTTGATACGTGGGTTGACCTCGTCGCGACGCCGGCGTGCCGCCTCGAGCAGCTCGGCTGGCGTCACCTCGCCCTTCCGGACCAGCGCGGCCAGCCCGACGGCGTCGTGCGTCCCGTAGTCGTCCATCTCCTGACCCTCCGCTGCGCAGCGCGCTCCCCTGTGGCCGAGGCTAGCGAGAGGAGCACCGGAGTGTCAGCGAGGCAGCCGAGCACGCAGGTGAGAAGGGGGTCACCGGCGCTGGGGCTTCTCCCCCAGTGAGCGCGATGCGAGAGGAGGATCGACAGGGTGATCCTCGAGAGGAGCAAGACATGCCGAGCGTCCGCCGCAGTGTCATCATCAACCGGCCCATCGACGAGGTCTTCACCTTCTTCACGACCCATTCCAACGACGTCAAGTGGCGGCCGCACGTCAAGGAGATCTCGGCCTCGCGGACACCGGCCGTCGGGGAGCGGATCCACCAGGTCGTCCCCGGGCCGGGCGGCCGCGGCATCCCCGCCGATCTCGAGGTGACGGCTTTCGAGCGTCCGACCCACTACGCGTTCCAGGTGGTCGCCGGCCCGGTTCGCCCCCGCGGCGACTTCGTGTTCACCACCACCGGTGACGGGGCCACCGAGGTGGCCTTGTCGCTCAGCGCGGACCTCGGCGGCTTGAAGAAGCTCTTGATGGGCGGCTCTGTCCAGAAGGCGATGGAGGGTGAGGTCGCCGGGCTCGACACCGCGAAACGGCTGCTCGAAGGCTCCTGACCCGCTCCACGCCCACGAGAACTGCAGTCGCGGCCACTACTCATGGCCGCACCGCACCAGACCGGCAATGCGAAGCCCCGAGCATGCTCGGGGCTTCGCGGGTGAAGGGCGGTGGCGGTGGGAGCCGTCGGCCTCCGCTTCGCTCCCGCCTCCTCCCAAATCCCGCACGTCCTCATCCGCCATATGAGTGAGGCGCCCCACTCCGCTTCGCTCCGGGGGCGCCTCACTCATATGGCGGTGGCGGTGGGATTTGAACCCACGGAGGAGTTGCCCCCTCACACGCTTTCGAGGCGTGCTCCTTAGGCCGCTCGGACACGCCACCGGGGGAGACCTTACCCGAGCCGCCTGCCCTCGAAGAAATCCACGAGCAGCTCCGCGGACTCCTCCGCGCGCACTCCTCCGACGATGCCGACGTTGTGGACCGCGAGCGGGTCGCGGGTCAGGTCCCAGACCGATCCGCACGCCCCAGCCTTGGGGTCCCAGGCGCCGAAGAGGATCTGCTCGAGCCGCGCCGCGATCGCTGCGCCGGCGCACATGACGCACGGCTCGAGGGTCACGACCAAGCGGCAGCCCTCGAGACGCCATACGCCCATCCGCTGGGCCGCGTCGCGAAGGGCGACGATCTCCGCGTGGCCGGTCGGGTCCGCCTGCTCCTCACGGACGTTGCGGCCCCGGCCGATCACCTCACCGTCCGGCGAGAGGACGACGGCGCCGACCGGCACGTCCTCGGAACCGGCCGCGAGCTGGGCGAGCTCGAGGGCGGTCTCCATCCACTCCTCGTACGTCTCCGGCGAGAGGGCCGCGGGGGCCTCGGCTGGCTGTCTCACGCGATAAGTTTCCCCCATGGACGTCCACGTCGCGGATCACCCGCTCATCGCCCACAAGCTCACCTACCTGCGCGACAAGCGGACCGACAGCCCGACCTTCCGGCGCCTCGCCGACGAGCTCGTCACCCTCCTCGCGTATGAGGCGACCCGCGAGGTCCGCACGGAGCCGTTCGAGATCGAGACGCCCGTGTCCGCGACGACGGGCATCAAGCTCGCCAACCCGAAGCCGATCATCGTCCCGATCCTGCGGGCGGGCCTCGGGATGCTCGAGGGCATGGTCCGGCTGCTGCCCAGCGCCGAGGTGGGTTTCCTCGGGATGATCCGCGACCACGACACGCTCCAGGTCTCGGCCTACGCCGACCGACTCCCCGAGGACCTCAACGGACGCCAGGTGTTCGTGCTCGACCCGATGCTGGCCACCGGCAACACGCTCGTCATGGCGATCGAGTACCTCCGCAACAAGGGGGCCAGGGACATCACCTGCGTCTGCCTGCTCGCCGCCCCGGAGGGCATCAAGCACGTCGAGGAGGAGCTCTCCGACAGCGACATCCCCGTCAAGATCGTCGTTGGCACCATCGACGAGCGGCTCAACGAGAAGGGCTACATCGTCCCCGGCCTCGGTGACGCCGGCGACCGCCTTTATGGCGTCGTCTGACGGCGACACACCCGCCAGCCTCCCCCGATCCCGGGCTCCCCCTCGGCAGACTCGGGGCGACCCATGCCCTCTCGCGGTTCCCTCCCGCCGTCTGGAGTTCCCTCATGCCCAAGGTCAAGAAGATCATCCTGTGGGTGGTCGTCGCCTTCTTCGTCTACGCGATCTTCACCTCGCCCGACAAAGCAGCAGGCCTGCTCCAGAACATCTGGCTCATCATCGTCGACGGCTTCAACGCGATCCTGAGGTTCTTCGACTCGCTGCTCAACCGGGCCTGATCGAGGAGGCCGCCTCATGGCCCCGCTCGGCCCCGACGCCCCGACGGCACTCGCTGCCTACCTCCTCCCCGGCGAGCGGGTCGTCGCCGCCGTGCACCACCACTGGGCACGGGTCGCCGAGCCCGTCGGCTCCGCCGTTGCTGGTCTCGTCGTCGCCCTCTGGGTCGACTCGAACATCACCGCCTCCACCCAGTTCATCGCCACCGCGATCTGGCTCGCCTTCTGCTTCGTCGCCGGCCGGGCCGTCTACCGGGTCCTCGAGTGGCGCCATGACTGGTTCCTCGCGACGGACAAGCGGCTCCTGCTGCGCTACGGCCTCGTCACCCATCGGGTCGCGATGATGCCCCTGCTCAAGGTGACCGACATGAGCTTCGTCCGGACCATCCCGGGCCAGCTGCTCGGCTACGGCCGGTTCATCATGGAGAGCGCGGGGCACGACCAGGCCCTCAAGGTCGTCAACTGGGTGCCGCAGCCCAACGAGACCTACCGCGCGATCTGTGCCGAGATCTTCCGCCTGCGGCCCCAGGACCCGCTCGGGGAGAGCCTCCGGCGGGAGCAGGAGGCCGACCTCGACGCCCTCGAGGAGGAGCCGTTCCCCGAGGAGGGGCGGTTCCCCCAGGACGCCGCCGACTACCCCGACGTCCCGCCCATCCACAACCCGGTGCAGGACCGACTCAGCTCGTGGTCGCGGGCCGTGCCGATCCACGGTGGCGAGCAGGTCTACGCCAGTGACGACATCCGCGAGGGGCGACGGGGACCCAAGACCGGCCCCATCTCGCAGTCTCGGGGCCGCTGGCGTCGGGGTGACCAGGAGCGCCAGGGCCGCGGCGCGCAGCATGACGGGCAGCGCGACCAGAACCGGGACGAGTGAGCAGCGCCCCAGCGGGGTACCCGATGGATGCCCGGCACCCCAGGCACCCTCTCGCGGACCCCGCCCTGGACGCGCGGCTGGACTAGCGTGGGCCGGGTCGCCATCGCAGTCGCACGACCACCGGAGGCTCGGATGACCCTGCTACGGACCAAGTCGATCGAACAGACGCTGGCTGCCTCTGAGGAGGAGAGCCACCACCTCAAGAAACGGCTGAGTGCCCTCGACCTCGTCGTCTTCGGGGTCGGGGTCATCATCGGTGCCGGTATCTTCACCGTCACCGGCAAGGCCGCGCAGCAGTACGCCGGACCGTCCATCGCCCTGTCCTTCGTCATCGGCGCGATCGTCTGCGGCCTCGCTGCCCTCTGCTACGCCGAGTTCGCCTCGACGGTCCCGATCTCCGGGTCGGCCTACACCTTCTCCTACGCGACCCTGGGCGAGCTGATCGCCTGGATCATCGGCTGGGACCTGCTCCTCGAGATGATGCTGGGCGCGAGCGTCGTGGCCCAGGGGTGGTCGGAGTACCTCGTCACCCTCCTCAGCCAGCTCGGCGTGACGTGGCCCGCCTCGCTCGGGCCGGGCTCGCACTTCGACCTGCTCGCCTTCCTCCTCATCGCCGCACTGACCGGGCTCGTCGCCATCGGGATCAAGGAGTCCCTGCGCGTCAACCTCGTCCTCGTCGGGATCAAGGTCTTCATCGTCCTGTTCGTCATCATCGCCGGCCTCTTCTACGTCAAGCAGGAGAACTGGTCTCCCTTCATCCCGCCGTCGCAGCCGGGCAAGGCGGCCTCGGGCCTCTCCACTCCGCTCATCCAGCTCATCTCCGGCATGACACCGGCCACCTTCGGCGTGCTCGGCATCATGGCGGGCGCCGCCATCGTCTTCTTCGCCTACATCGGCTTCGACGTCGTCGCGACGACCGCCGAGGAGGCGAAGAACCCGAAGCGGGACCTGCCGATCGGCATCCTCGGGTCGCTCATCATCTGCACGATCCTCTACATGGCCGTCTCGCTCGTCATCACGGGGATGGTGCACTATCCCGACATCGATACGAAGGCGGCCCTCGCGCGCGCCTTCATCGACGTCGGACGCCCCGGTTTCGCGACCCTGATCTCCGCGGGCGCGGTGGCCGGCCTCACGACGGTCGTCATGACGCTGCTCATCGGCGCGACCCGGGTCACGTTCGCCATGAGCCGCGACCGGCTGCTGCCGGCCGGCCTCGGGCGGACGCACCCGCGCACCGGCACCCCGGTGCGTCTGACGCTCATCGTCGGCACCCTCGTCGCCCTCATCGCCTCGCTCACGCCGATCGGCAAGCTTGAGGAGATGGTCAACATCGGCACCCTGTCGGCGTTCATGCTCGTGTCAATCGCGGTCCCGATCCTCCGCAAGCGCCGCCCGGACCTCAAGCGCTCGTTCCGGGTTCCCGGCAACCCCGTTGTGCCCTGGCTGTCAGCGCTGTTCTGCTTCTACCTGATCCTCAACCTGTCGATCGAGACCTGGCTGCGGTTCATCATCTGGATGGTGCTCGGCTTCGCGATCTACTTCCTCTACTCGCGGTCGCACAGCCGCCTCGAGACGGGCGAGGAGTTCACGCGCTACGACGAGCGCGGGATGCCCCAGATGCTCGACGAGGGCTGAGCCCCAGCCACCCACGAACGGTCGGTATGCCGCTGAGCCGGGCTCAGCGGCATACCCTTCCTCCCGCTCGCTCCCCCGAACGCCGCGTTCGGAGCCGAACGCGCTGGTGCACCAGCGAGTTCGACCACCAACCCCGCGGTCGACCGGGACGCCGGGCGCTCAGCGGGGCTCCCGGTGTGCTTGGCTGACGCCATGGATGCCATCGCCGCCAACCTGCGTGCCATCGAGGACCGGATCGCAGCTGCCTGCCGGCGCGCCGACCGAGACCCCGCGACGGTCCGGCTGCTGCCGGTCAGCAAGACGATGTCGCTCGACAAGGTCATGGCGGCCTACGACGCGGGCTGCCGGCGGTTCGGCGAGAACAAGGTGCAGGAGGCCCACGACAAGTGGGAGAAGCTGCGCGACGTCGAGGGCATCGAGTGGGCCGTCATCGGCCATCTGCAGCGCAACAAGGCGCGCCTCGTCGCCGAGTTCGCCAGTGAGTTCCAGGCGCTCGACTCGCTCCGGCTGGCGAAGGAGCTCGACAAGCGGCTGCAGGCCGAGGGGCGCCGGCTCGACGTGCTCGTCCAGGTCAACTCGTCGGGCGAGGAGAGCAAGTTCGGTCTCGCGCCCGACGACGTGCCCGGGTTCGCCCGTGAGCTGGCGGCGTTCGACGCGCTGCGCGTTCGTGGCCTGATGACCCTCGCGGTCTTCTCGTCCGAGCAGGACCAGGTGGCGGCGTGCTTCCGGCGGATGGTGGAGCTGCAGGAGCGGCTCCGGCAGGCCGACGACATCACCGTCGGCGACGGGTGGGACGAGCTGTCGATGGGCATGTCCGGGGACTTCGAGCTCGCCATCGAGCACGGCGCGACGTGCGTGCGGGTCGGCCAGGCGATCTTCGGTGCCCGGCTCGACCCGAACGCCTACTGGCCCGCAGGCGGAGGCAACTGAGGCCGCCCCCCGGAGGGCCGCCCCCCGGAGGGTCAGGGAGCGAGCGTCACGACGGCGGCCAGCCAGGTGCCGCTCGCAGTGCCCGTGGCCGTGTACGGCCCGGAGGCCGGCAGCTGCTGCGCCTTGGCCAGGTAGCGGCCGGAGACGGAGTAGGTGCCGGTCGAGGTCCAGCCGCTGCTCCATGACGGGTTCGCCGTACCGCCGAAGGTGGCGACCGCGCCGAAGGCGACCTCACCTCCGCTGCTCGCCTGCGCGGTGCCGGACGAGAACGTCGACCCGGTCCCAGCGGCCGCCGCGGTCTGGTCGGCGCGTGCGACCCCGGCGTACTCGTCGCCGCTCAGCCGGTACGTCGCCGCGGACGGGAAGCTCACGGTGATCTGGTTGCCCGCCACGAGCGGCTGCTGCGCCACACCGGCGAGCACGACCAGTCGGTCACCGGACGAGTCGGCCACCGACGAGACGGTCTGGTAGCTGTTGCCTGCGGCGTCGGTCCCGGTCACCGCACCGGTGGCGGCCGTCCCGCTGAGCTGCAGCGTGAGCACCACGAGGTCGCCCACCTTCACCCCGGTTGACTTGTAGACCGTGATGTAGCCGGACGTGTGCGTCGAGGTCGAGTAGTTGTTGGCGATGCCCCCGACGTAGCTCGGCGGGGTGGCCGTCGGGGCGCTGACAGAGACGCCCTGCGTCGCGGTGCTCGTCAGGCCCGAGGTGTTCGTCACGGTGACGATGACCTTGAAGGTCCCGGCCGCGCTGTAGGTGTGGCTGGCGGTGGGGCTGGACTGGGAGGCGATGGACGTGCCGTCACCGAAGTCGAACCCGTAGGTCAGCGTCTGGCCCTGCGGGTCGCTCGACCCGGAGGCGTCGGCCTTGACGGTGACGGAAGCCGTGCCGCTCGTCGGCGTCACGCTGAGGGCCGCGGTCGGCGCGGAGGGTGGCGGCGGGGGCGGCGGCGGGGGCGGCGGCTGGGTCGTGCCCGGCTGGAACTCGTACGCCCCGAGGTCGTCGTAGAGCCGAGGGCCCTCGGCGAAGGTGTTGGCGACGTTCGGGTCGTCCACCCGCGCGTTGCCCAAGAGGTCTGTGGACTGCTCCCCTGCGGCGCCCGAGTCGGCCCGGTCGATCGCGGCGGAGCCCTCCTGGAGCTGGAGCTTCCACGAGGACGGGTCGACGAACTGCGGGTCCGCCTGTACGCCGTGGCTCTCCTGACCGGTGGCCTTCTGCATCGCGGCGAGCGAGCTGTAGCTCGACCCGAAGACGTACATGGTGCCGGACTTGCTCAGCCAGACGAGGTTGTGGTCGACGGTCGTGCTCGCCGGGGCCGAGTCCCAGACGCCGATGTTGCCGGCACGTCGCGAGCAGGCGATGCCGTTGTAGGCGGGGTAGACCGCGTTGTCGACGGCGATGTTGTTCCTCACGACGTAGTTGCCGGAGGTGCCCTCGATGTTGATCCCCGAGGTGCAGTTGTGGAACACCGTGTTGCCGGTGAGCCGCCCGCCCGTGACGTTGTAGTCGTCGATGCCGTGGTCGCCGTTGTTGTAGGTCACGTTGCCGACCGCGACGTTGTTGTCGCCGCCTGGGTAGAACTGGATGCCGGAGTCCTCGTTGTCGTGCGTGATGTTGCCGAGGATCGTGTTGCCGGCCGCGATGACGTTGATCCCGTTCGCGTTGCGCTGGTACTGGCGCGCGTTGCCGCTCGACACGTTGTGCGCCACGAGGGCGCCCGTGGTAGTGCCGGTCAGGTAGATGCCGCTGTCGCTGTTGTCGTGGGTGTTGTTGCCCGTGACGGTGGCAGCGCTCGTGTTGGTCAGCCGGATGCCGGTCGCCGTCTGTCCGGGGACGGGCTGGCCGGCCAGGGTCACCTCGTTGCCCGAGACGGTGTCGTTGCCGCCCCCTGAGACGTAGATCCCCTCGCGGACCGTTCCCGACACGGTCAGGCCCGACACGACGACGTAGCTGCGGCCGGAGAGCATGACGCCGTACGAGACGCCCGTGCCGACGACCGGCATGCGCCCCGACCACGCCGTGATCGTGATCGGCGCGGACGCGGTGCCTGACACGGGCGGGTTGACCGTCTCGGCGTAGGTGCCGTTGCCGATGGCGACGGTCGCCCCGGCCGTGAGCCGCTTCATCGCCTGCGCAATGGTGCACAGTGGGGTCGTGCTCGACCCGGGCCCGGTGTCAGAACAGCTCGACACCGTCTTGTCCACGTAGATCGTCGAGTCGGCCGCTTGTGCCGCCCCTGCCCCGCACACCACGGTGACGGCCGATGCAACAGCTGCCGCGCCCAGTCCCCACGCGCGGCCCCAACCACGAGACCCCATCGGTCGAGGCTAGGCGCGAGCGCACCGGCCCACATCATGCAAATGACGTACGCCCTCCGCCAGCGCACGGGGCCGCAGCGGGTGGGAGGTCACAGCGCCTTGATGATGTCCTCGACCCGGTCCTTCGCGTCGCCGAACAGCATGGCGGTGTTGTCGCGGAAGAAGAGCGGGTTCTGCACCCCGGCGTAGCCGGCGGCCATGGACCGCTTGAAGACGATGACGTCCTTGGCGTTCCACACCTGCAGCACCGGCATGCCGGCGATCGGGCTCGTCGGGTCCTCGGCTGCGGCCGGGTTGACCGTGTCGTTGGCGCCGATGACGAGCACGACGTCGGTATCCGGGAAGTCGTCGTTGATCTCGTCCATCTCGAGGACGATGTCGTAGGGCACCTTGGCCTCGGCGAGGAGCACGTTCATGTGCCCCGGGAGGCGGCCGGCGACGGGGTGGATGCCGAAGCGGACCTCGACGCCGCGCTCGCGCAGCTTCGCGGTGAGGTCGGCCACCGGGTACTGGGCCTGCGCGACGGCCATCCCGTAGCCGGGCGTGATGACGACGGAGTGGGCGCCCTTGAGCAGCTCGGCGACCTCACCCGCGGTGGTCTCACGGTGCTCCCCGTAGTCGACCTCGACCCCCGTGATCGCGCCATCGGAACCGAACCCGCCCGCGATGACCGAGATGAAGGACCGGTTCATCGCCTGGCACATGATGTAGGACAGGTAGGCACCGGAGGAGCCGACGAGGGCGCCGGTCACGATGAGCAGGTCGTTGCTCAGCATGAACCCTGCTGCGGCCGCCGCCCAGCCGGAGTAGCTGTTGAGCATCGAGATGACGACCGGCATGTCTCCGCCGCCGATCGAGGCGACCAGGTGCCAGCCGAACGCCAGGGCGATGACCGTCATGACGGCCAGCGGCACGAGCGAGGGCGCCACGACGAACCAGACGAGCAGGCCGAGCGAGACGACGAGCGCGGCGAGGTTGAGCCAGTGCCGGGCCGGCAGCATGAGCGGGCGGCTGGAGATCTTGGCGGACAGCTTGAGGAACGCCACGACCGACCCGGTCAGGGTCACCGCTCCGATGAAGACGCCGAGGAAGATCTCGACGAGGTGGACCGCGTCCTCACCGCCGGAGCTGGCCCCGACGGCCAGCGACGTGAGCGCCCGGGCCTCCGAGCCCGTCGAGACGAGGTAGGTGTTGTAGCCGACGAGCACCGCGGCGAGGCCGACGAAGCTGTGCAGCATCGCGATGAGCTCGGGCATCCCGGTCATCTCGACGCGCACCGCGAGCCGGGTCCCCACGACCGCGCCGATCGCCATCGCGACGAGGATCGCGGCCCACTGCGGCAGCCCGGCGGCCTGGCCCGCTAGCCAGAGCGTCGCGGCCAGGGCGATGACCATGCCAGCGATGCCGTAGGTGTTGCCCTGCTTGGCGCTCTCGTGCTTCGACAGGCCGGCGAGGCTGAGGATGAAGAGGACCGCGGCGACGAGGTAGGCCGCGCCGACGAGGGCGATGTCAGTGCTCATCGGTGGCTCAGCCCTTCCGGAACATGGTCAGCATGCGGCGGGTCACGGTGAACCCACCGAAGATGTTGATGCTCGCCACGAGGGTCGCGACGAACGCGAGCACGGCCACGGCCCCGGTCGAGGCCGCCCCCGACGCACCGAGCTGCAGCAGCGCGCCGACGATGATGATGCCGCTGATCGCGTTCGTCACGGACATCAGCGGGGTGTGCAGCGCGTGCGCCACGTTGCCGATCACGTAGAAGCCGATGACGACCGCGAGCGCGAAGACCGTGAACGGGGCGAGGAACGTGCCCTTCGACAGGGCCGTGATGACGAGGAAGACGAGTGCGGCGACCGCCATGTACGTGTGGCGCCGGGTCAGGTCCCGCGGGCCCGCCGGCTGGGCCTTGGCGACCGCCTTCGACGCGGTCGGGGCGGCCGGCACCGGCGCCGGCGCGGCGCTGACGTGGATCGGTGGCGGTGGCCAGAGCAGCTCGCCGTCACGGGCGACGGTCATGTTGCGCTGCACCGGGTCGTCGAAGTCGAGGACCAGCTGCCCGTCCTTGCCCGGGGTCAGCAGCTTCATGAGGTTGACCAGGTTGGTGCCGTAGAGCTGGCTCGCCTGCGTCGGCAGCCGCCCGGCCAGGTCCGTGTAGCCGATGATCTTGACGCCACTGTCGGTGACGACGAGCTCGTCCGGGACGGAGCCCTCGACGTTGCCGCCGTTGGCGGCCGCCATTTCGACGATGACCGAGCCCGGCTTCATCGCGCCGACCATCTCGGCGGTGACCAGCCGGGGGGCGGGCTTGCCCGGGATGAGCGCCGTCGTCACGACGATGTCGATGTCCGGCAGCTGCGACGCGTAGAGCTCCGCGGCGCGCCGGTTGTACTCCTCCCCCATCTCCTTGGCGTAGCCGGATGCGCTCGGCCCCGCCTCGACCTCGGGCAGCTCGACCGGGAGGAACTCGGCACCCATCGACTCGACCTGCTCGGCAACCTCGGCCCGCGCGTCGGTCGCGCGGACGATCGCGCCGAGCGAGCGCGCCGTGCCGATCGCCGCCAGACCCGCCACACCCGCACCCGCCACGAGCACCTTCGCCGGCGGCACCTTGCCCGCGGCCGTCACCTGGCCGGTGAAGAACGACCCGAACTCGTGCGCCGCCTCGACGACCGCGCGGTAGCCGGCGATGTTCGCCATCGACGACAGGACGTCGAGCGACTGGGCCCGGCTGATCCGCGGCACCGCATCCATCGCCATCGCCGTGACGCCCGCGGCGCGCAGCTTCTCGACGAGGTCCGGGGCGAGCGCCGGCGCCAGCAGCCCGACCAGCACAGCGCCGGGCCGCAGGAGGCCGATCTCCTCGTCCGTCGGCGGATTGATCTTGTGCACGACCTCCGAGGCCCAGACCGCCGCGCGGTCCACCACCCGAGCACCAGCCACGACATACGCCGGGTCGTCGAAGCTGGCCGCATGGCCGGCACCCGACTCGATGACGACGTCGTAGCCGAGCCCGACGAGCTGGCCCACCGTCTTGGGGGTCGCCGCGACACGCCGCTCGCGCGGCTGCGATTCCCGGGGGATCCCGATCTGCACGTTGCTCTCCTCCATTGCAGGCACTCCGATCAGGCTGCCTCTGTGAACCTAGAGCACCCCTTGGCCACATTCCACACAGGCGACCCGAATGAGACGTATGCCGCTCCCCCGCCCCCTCGCGTATGCCGCTCTCCCCGGCCCCACGCGGGGCCCGCGCGGGGGCGCGGGACAGGCCCAGCGGCATACCGACGGATGGGCGCGGCGGGATCGGGGGAGCTGGCCGAGGGGTGGGCCTCAGCTCGGCTTCGGGGCGCCGGGGCGGGCGTAGCGCTGCCAGGTGATGCCGATGCACACGACGGCCCAGACGATCCCGATGATGTAGAAGAGCGTGGGGCTCATGATGGTCAGGCCGACTCCGAAGAGGAACGGGCCGAAGGCGGCGATCGCCGCGGTCCACCCGATGACCCCACCGGCCTGCCGGCGCTCGAAGATCATCGGCATCTGCTTGAACGTCGAGGCGTTGCCGATGCCCGAGAAGAAGAAGATCGCGAGCATCCCCCAGAGGAACTGGTTGAAGCCGGCGTGCAGTGTGTCCGCCGATGCCGTGTCGGGCGTCAGCGAGGGGATCGTGTAGATGATCGAGGCGATGATGCCGACACCGGAGACGAGCGACCACTTGGCGCCTCCCATGCGGTCGGTCAACGGCGCGAAGAGGACGCGGGCTCCGGCGCCGACGAGCGGGCCGAGGAAGACGTACTTGACGACGTCCGGCGGGGCATAGCCGTCGATGAGGAGCTTCGCCGCGGCGCCGGAGCCGGACACGATCTCCTTGTTGCCGATGCCGTAGAGGTTGGCCATGAGCAGGCCGAACTGCGCGGACAGGCCCGAGAAGGTGCCGAAGGTCATGATGTAGAGGACGGTCATCCACCAGGTGTCCTGGTTGCGGAAGATGTCGAACTGCTGCTTGATGTTGGCCTTGACCGGGACCGACTTGAGGAACGTCCACGCGATGGCGGCGACGATGATGAGCAGCGGGATCCAGACGAACGCGGCGTTCTGGTACCAGACCTCCTGGGCCGGCTTGCCCGGGAACGTGAGCATCTGGGAGTGCCCGAGGAAGCCGACCATCCCGAAGCCGATGAGCCACGGCGTGAGGAGCTGGACGAGCGAGACGCCGAAGTTGCCGATGCCGGCCTGGAGCCCGAGCGCGGTGCCCTGCAGGCGCTTCGGGAAGAAGTAGGAGGTCGAGGGCATGAAGCCGGAGAACGCGCCACCACCGATGCCGGAGAGGAAGGCGAGGGTCAGCAGCTCCCAGTACGGCGCGGTCGGGCTCTGCACCCGCACGCCCCAGCCGAGGATCGGCGCGATGAGCAGCAGGGAGGTCAGCGTGACCATCTTGCGGGTGCCCATGATGGGGGGCAGCACCATCCAGACGATCCGCAGTAGGCCGGCGGCAAGGCCGGGGATCGAGGCGAGCCAGTAGAGCTGGGACTGGCTGAAGCTGTAGCCGATCGGGTTGAGCTTCGGGACGATCGCGCTGGGCAGGAACCAGGCGACGAAGCACATCGTGAGGCTGAAGGTCGTGATCCAGAGGGTTCGCCAGGCGAGATGCTTGTCCCAGGTGGCCTCGTTCTCGGGGTCCCAGGACTGGAGCCACTCGCCCTTGGCCATGGCGGTGTTGGTGGTCATGCGCGTGCCTCCACGGCGTCGTTGACGGCGTCCCCACGAGCTGTGAGGGCGGGTTCTGGGAAGTGGTCGGTTGCTGGTGGAGCCATCGGTGACCTCACTTTTTGGAGGAAGAGGAGTGCGTTTAATTCTGCGGGCCTTGCCCCGGGCCGCACCTGCACATCGCCCGGCCAAAGCATCGACCAGGGCCCGGACGCGAGAACTACATTAGGTAGTAGTGTTCTTCCCGTGCAAGCCAGAGACGCAGATTTCCTTGAGTTGGGAGGGGATTCGAAGGAGTCCGGCCGCCCGAGCAGCGCACGGGGGCGGCCCGGTGGGGTCGTCGGAATCCCACCGAGCCGATCCGCTGAATGCGTGGTTAGATGAAGAGACGCGCTTCCTCTAAATACGTCACGCCGTTATTTCCTAATTGGCCCGGAGGTGGGTGACGTGCCTGACCGTCTTCCCCTCGGCACGGAGCTGCTCAACTCGCCCGTGCGTCGTCGCATCGTCGACGTGCTCGCGAACCTCCCGCCGGTGCACGACCCCCGCACCGGTGCGAAGCACCCGGCCGAGGGCCTGTCCGCCCGTGACCTCGCCGACCGGCTCCACCTGCACGTCACGACGATGCGCTTCCACCTCGACCAGCTCGTCGCAGGCGGCCTCGTGACCGCGCACTTCAAGCGCGGCGGGGGCGCCGGGCGGCCGCGCAAGCTGTACGCGATCGCGCACGGCTCGCTGGACGCCCAACGCGCCGAGCACTCCTTCGCCCTGCTGTCCGAGGTGCTCGTCGACTCGTTCGGCCAGACGGACGGGCCCCTGACACCCGAGGAGCTCGGCGCCCGTTGGAGCCGCCGCCGCGTCCGCCAGGACGCCCTCGACAGCGGCCCCACCGAACCGGCTCGGACGGCCGGTCAGTGGCTCGGCAAGATCGGCCGGATGGTCGACATCCTCGAGGAGTGGGGCTACACCCCCGAGGTCTCGACGACCGAGGGCGGACGCACCGCCCGCGTCGCCCTGCACGGCTGCCCCTTCATCGACCTCGCCCGTGACAACGCCGCCCTCGTCTGCGGGATCCACCGTGGCCTCATGCGCGGCGTGATGGAGGAGCTCGGCGAGGAGCACACCGAGGTCAGCCTCACGCCCTTCGTCACCCCGCACCTCTGCGTGGCCGCCCTGAGCACGGGTGGCACCCAGACCAGCACGACCCCTCGTGTCCCCGTCATCGACAAGGAGATCCGTTCATGAACGACCCCGCGACCCGCACCCACGAGGTCGGGCTCGACGGCCCGCTCAGCGAAGCCCTCGTCGGCACCCGGCGCTTCTTCACCCAGGCGACCGTCTCGGACGACAAGCGGATGCTGCTCCGGGAGGGGGGCCGCGCGGGCGACTCCTTCTACCGCGACCGGTGGAGCCACGACAAAGTCGTCCGCTCGACGCACGGCGTCAACTGCACCGGCTCCTGCTCGTGGAAGGTCTACGTCAAGGACGGGATCATCACCTGGGAGGCGCAGCAGACCGACTACCCGACCGCCGGGGCCGACCGCCCCGACTACGAGCCTCGTGGGTGCCCCCGTGGCGCGGCCTTCTCCTGGTACACCTACTCCCCGACCCGGGTGCGCTACCCCTACGTACGCGGGGTCCTGCTCGACATGTTCCGCGAGGCCCGCGCGCGTCTCGGCGACCCGGTCGACGCCTGGCGGGAGATCACGAGCGACCCGGAGAAGGCGCGTCGCTACAAGAGCGCCCGGGGCAAGGGCGGGCTCGTCCGGGCCACCTGGGACGAGGCAGCGGAGCTCGTCGCGGCGGCCTACGTCTCGACCATCAAGGAGTGGGGACCCGACCGCGTGGCCGGCTTCTCCCCCATCCCCGCGATGTCGATGGTCAGCCACGCGTCCGGCTCCCGCTTCACGGAGCTCATCGGCGGCGCGATGCTCTCCTTCTACGACTGGTACGCCGACCTGCCCGTGGCCTCACCGCAGATCTGGGGTGACCAGACCGACGTCCCGGAGTCCGGCGACTGGTGGGATGCGGCCTACCTGATGATGTGGGGCTCCAACGTCCCCGTCACGCGCACCCCGGACGCCCACTGGATGGCCGAGGCCCGGTACCGGGGCCAGAAGGTCGTCGTCGTCTCGCCCGACTACGCCGACAACGTCAAGTTCGCCGACGAGTGGCTCGCGATCGCACCGGGCACGGATGCCGCGATGGCGATGGCAATGGGACACGTCGTCCTCAAGGAGTTCTTCGCCGACCAGCAGGTGCCGTTCTTCACCGACTACTGCCGCCAGTACACCGACCTGCCCTACCTGGTCGAGCTCGAGGAGTATGCCGCTCAGCCGGCTGACGCCGGGCAGGTGACCTACCGCCCCGGCAAGTTCCTCACCGCCGCCGACCTCGGCGGCGACCTCGCGCGGACCGAGAGCGCCGAGTTCCGCACGGTCGTGCTCGACAGCACGACCGGTCAGCTCGTCTGCCCCAACGGTTCGCTCGCCGACCGGTTCGGTCCCCAGGGCGCCGGCAAGTGGAACCTCGACCTCGGCGACGTCGTGCCGGCCCTGTCCGTGCTCGACACGAAGGACGACGCCGTCCTCGTCGACTTCCCGCGGTTCGACGAGTCGCTGCCGACGATCACCACCCGCGGCGTGCCGGTCCGCCGGGTCGGGGACAAGCTTGTCACCACGGTGCTCGACCTGATGTTCGCCCACTACGGCGTCGCCCGTGGTGACCTGCCGGGCAGCTATGCCAGGGACTACGACGACGTCGACGCGCCGTACACCCCCGCCTGGCAGGAGGCCATCACGGCCGTCCCGGCCAAGGCCGTCGCGCGCATCGCCCGGGAGTTCGCGCAGAACGCCGCCGACACCGGTGGCCGCTCGATGATCATCGTCGGTGCCGGGGCGAACCACTGGTTCCACTCCGACACGATCTACCGCGCGATGTTCATGCTGACGACGATCACCGGCTGCCAGGGCCGCAACGGCGGCGGCTGGGCCCACTACGTCGGCCAGGAGAAGGCCCGCCCGGTCACGGGCTGGTCGCACATCGCGATGGCTCTCGACTGGGTGCGCCCGCCGCGCCAGGGGATCCAGACCGCCTACTGGTACGTCCACACCGACCAGTACCGCTACGACCACTACCGGGCGGACGAGGTCGTCAGTGCCACGGCCAAGGGTCGCTTCGACGGGATGTCGACGATCGACACGCTCGCCAAGTCGGCGCGCATGGGTTGGATGCCGAGCTTCCCGAGCCTCAACCGCAACCCCCTCGACATCTGCGACGAGGCGGAGGCGGCCGGTGAGAGCGTGCCGGACTACGTCGTCTCGCGGCTGAAGTCGGGCGACCTGCGGTTCGCCGTGGAGGACCCCGACGCCCCGGAGAACTTCCCGCGCGTTCTGACCATGTGGCGGGCCAACCTGCTCGGCAGCTCCGCCAAGGGCGAGGAGTACTTCCTCAAGCACCTGCTCGGCACCGACAACGCCGTCAGCGCGACGGAGACCCCGGCCGAGCTACGGCCGCGTGACGTGGTCTGGCGTGACGAGGCGCCCGAGGGCAAGCTCGACCTGCTGCTCACCCTCGACTTCCGGATGACGAGCTCGACGATCCTGTCCGACGTCGTGCTGCCAGCCGCGACGTGGTACGAGAAGCACGACATCAACACGACGGACATGCACCCGTTCATCCACTCGTTCAACCCGGCCATCAACCCGCCGTGGCAGACGAAGACGGACTGGGACACCTTCCAGGTCATCGCCGAGAAGTTCTCGGCACTCGGGGCCAAGCACCTCGGCGTCCGCAAGGACCTCGTCGTCGCACCGCTCCTGCACGACACGCCCGACGCGATGGCCAACCCGCACGGCGTCGTCCGCGACTGGAAGCTCGGCGAGTGCGAGCCGGTCCCCGGCAAGACGATGCCGAAGCTCATCGTCGTCGAGCGCGACTACGGCGCCATCTACGACAAGATGGTCAGCCTCGGCCCGCTCCTCGACAAGCTCGGCACGACGACGAAGGGCATCACCTACGACGTCAAGCGCGAGATCGAGCGGCTCGGCCACCTGAACGGGGTCATGCGGGGCGGGGTCAAGAGCGGTCGCCCCAGCATCAGGACGAGCGTCCAGGCAGCGCAGGCGATCATGAGCCTGTCCGGCACGACGAACGGCCACCTCGCGACCCAGGGCTTCAAGACCCTCGAGGCGCGCACCGGCCACGTCATGCACGACCTCGCCGCCGAGCACGAGGGCAAGGAGATCAACTTCGCCGACATCCAGGCGGCGCCGGTGCCCGTCATCACGAGCCCGGAGTGGTCCGGCTCGGAGACGGGCGGGCGGCGCTACAGCCCGTTCACGATCAACGTCGAGCGGCTCAAGCCGTGGCACACGCTGACCGGTCGGCAGCACTTCTACCTCGACCACGACTGGATGCTCGAGATGGGCGAGGGGCTGCCGGTCTACCGGCCGCCGCTGGACATGAAGAAGCTCTTCGGCGAGCGCCAGCTCGGCACCGTCGACGAGCTCGGGGTCACGGTGCGCTACCTGACGCCGCACAACAAGTGGTCGATCCACTCGGAGTACCAGGACAACCTCTTCATGCTCTCCCTCGCCCGGGGCGGGCAGGCGATCTGGATGTCCGACAAGGATGCGGCGAAGGTCGGCATCAAGGACAACGACTGGGTCGAGGCGGTCAACCGCAACGGCGTCGTCGCTGCCCGGGCGATCGTCAGCCACCGGATGCCGGAGGGCACCGTCTACATGCACCACGCCCAGGACCGGCTCATCGATGTGCCGCGCACCGAGACCAACGGCCGCCGCGGCGGCATCCACAACTCCCTGACGCGGATCCTCGTCAAGCCGAGCCACCTGATCGGTGGTTACGCCCAGCTGGCCTTCGCGTTCAACTACCTGGGCCCGACCGGCAACCAACGAGACGAGGTGACGGTGATCCGTCGCCGCACCGAGAAGGTGGAGTACTGACATGCGCATCATGGCCCAGATGGCGATGGTGATGAACCTCGACAAGTGCATCGGGTGCCACACCTGCTCGGTGACCTGCAAGCAGGCGTGGACCAACCGCACCGGCATGGAGTACGTGTGGTTCAACAACGTCGAGACCCGCCCCGGCCTCGGCTACCCGCGCACCTACGAGGACCAGGACACCTGGCAGGGCGGCTGGGAGCTGAACAAGAAGGGCCGGCTGACGCTCAAGGCCGGCGGCCGGTGGAAGAAGCTGGCGACGATCTTCTCCAACCCCAAGCTGCCCTCGCTCGACGACTACTACGAGCCGTGGACCTACGACTACGCCAACCTCACCAGCGCGCCCGCCCAGGACGTCTTCCCGGTGGCCCGGCCCATGTCGCTCATCTCCGGCAAGCCGATGAACATCCGCTGGTCGGCGAACTGGGATGACAACCTCGGCGGCAGCCAGGAGGTGGCCATCAAGGACCCGATGCTCAAGGGCATCGAGGACAAGGTCAAGTTCGAGTTCGAACAGACCTTCATGTTCTACCTGCCGCGGATCTGCGAGCACTGCCTCAACCCGAGCTGTGCCGCGAGCTGCCCGAGCGGTGCGATCTACAAGCGCGAGGAGGACGGCATCGTCCTCGTCGACCAGGACCGCTGCCGCGGCTGGCGGATGTGCGTCTCGGGCTGCCCGTACAAGAAGGTCTACTTCAACCACAAGACCGGCAAGGCCGAGAAGTGCACGTTCTGCTACCCCCGCATCGAGGTCGGCATCCCGACGGTGTGCGCCGAGACCTGTGTCGGCCGACTGCGCTACATCGGCCTCATGCTCTATGACGCCGACAAGGTCCTCGAGGCGGCCAGCGTCGAGGACGACCGGGCGCTCTACGAGGCCCAGTGCGACGTCTTCCTCGACCCCAACGACCCCGCGGTCGCCCGCGAGGCCGAGCGCAGCGGCATACCGCTCGACTGGATCGAGGCGGCGAAGAAGTCGCCGGTGCGCCGGCTCATCCAGGACTACAAGGTCGCCCTGCCGCTCCACCCGGAGTACCGCACCATGCCGATGGTCTGGTACATCCCGCCGCTGTCGCCGGTCGTCGACGTCGTCAAGGAGACCGGCCACGACGCGGAGAGCAAGGACAACCTCTTCGCCGCGATCGACACGCTGCGCATCCCGGTCGAGTACCTCGCCAACCTCTTCACGGCCGGCGACGTCGAGACCGTCGGCAACGTGCTGAAGAAGCTCGCCGCGATGCGGTCGTTCATGCGCGACATCAACCTCGGCGAGGACCCCCGGGAGGAGATCGCGGAGGCGGTCGGCATGGACGGCGAGTCGATGTACGAGATGTTCCGGCTGCTCGCCATCGCCAAGTACGACGAGCGCTACGTCATCCCGACGGCGCACGTCGAGCAGGCGCACGGCTTGGAGGAGCTCGCGACCGATTGCCCGGTCGACTTCGACTACGAGCCCGACAACGGGGTGTTCGGCGAGGGGTCGGGCGACCTCACCCCCGTGGCGGTCGAGAACTTCCGGATGCTCCAGCAGCGCCAGGAGTCCGATGACGTCAACCGGCTCGCGGGCGGTCGCAAGAGCCTGCGGGGCCGGGTCAACCTGCTCAACTGGGACGGCAAGGGCCGCCCCTCGGGGCTCTTCCCGGAGGAGGAGAAGAAGCCGTGAACCCCTTCCGCCGGGCTGCCCGCACGCAGCCCCCTCCGCTCACCGACGAGCAGACCCGCCTTGCATGGCAAGCGGTTTCGCTGCTGCTCGACTACCCCTCGGAGGAGCTCCTCGGCCGGCTGCCGCTCCTGCGCCGAGTCGCCGACGGGCTGCCCGAGCCGGTCCGTATGCCGCTCACGACCTTCCTGACGCACCTGGCCTCGGTGCCCCTCGGGGAGGCCCAGCGCGCCTACGTCGAGACCTTCGACCACACCCGCAAGTGCAGCCTGTACCTCACGTACTTCTCGTTCGGCGACACCCGCCGGCGAGGGGTGGCGCTCGTGCAGTTCAAGCAGGCCTACCGGCGGGCCGGCGTCGACCTGTCCGAGGACGAGCTGCCCGACCACCTCGGCGTGGTGCTCGAGTTCGGCGCGACCGCGGACCTCGACGCTGCCCGCAAGCTCGTCACGGACCATCGAGCGGGCATCGAGATGCTGCGGATCGCCCTGACGGACAAGGGGTCCCCCTGGGCGGACCTCATCGCTGCCGTCTGCGCGACGCTGCAGCCACTCGACGGGGAGGGCCTCGAGGCGGTGCGCCGGCTCATCGAGCACGGCCCGCCGCAGGAGGACGTCGGGCTCGAGCCCTACGCCATCGATCCGTACACACAGGGGGCTCCGCCCCCCGTGTCCCCCCCGGCAAGCGCGGAGTTCGCTTCGCTCACCCTGACCCCTGTTCGGCACGACCAGGCTCCTTCGTCGCGGTCGTCCCACGTAGGAGCCCCCTCATGAGCGTCTTCCTCTGGGTGATCTTCCCCTACCTCTGCCTCGCGACCTTCGTCGTCGGGCACCTCTGGCGTTACCGCTACGACAAGTTCGGCTGGACGACCCGCAGCTCGCAGCTCTACGAGTCGCGGCTCCTGCGGTGGGGCAGCCCGCTCTTCCACTTCGGCATGCTCGGGGTCGTCGGCGGCCACATCATCGGCCTGCTCGTCCCGAAGGCCTGGACCGATGCCGTCGGCATCAGCGAGTCGGCCTACCACCTCGTCGCGCTCGTCGGTGGGATCCTCGCCGGCCTCGCCACCCTGGCTGGCATGGCGATCCTGATCTACCGCCGCCGGACGGTCGGGCCGGTCTTCTCGGCGACCACGGTGATGGACAAGGTCATGTACTTCTTCCTCGGCCTCGTCATCGCCCTCGGCATGTGGAACACCGTGGCCTCGGGCGTCTTCGGCCTCGGCTCGACGGAGGGCCACGAGTTCAACTACCGCGAGAGCGTCTCGCTGTGGTTCCGCGGGATCTTCTCGGGCAACCCCGACCCCGACTTCATGGCGAGCGCCCCGATCGGGTTCCAGCTGCACGCGCTCTTCGCCTGCGTCCTGTTCGCCCTGTGGCCGTTCACCAGGCTCGTGCACGTGTTCTCGGCCCCGGTCGGCTACATCACGCGGCCCTACATCGTCTACCGGAGCAAGGACGAGCGGGCCGGCGCCGGCGTCGGCAGCCGCGCTCCGCGCCGGGGCTGGGAGCGGGTGCAGTGACCCCGGAGGAGAGCGCCCCCTGGCAGGCACACAGCCTCGGCGACCTCGTGCCGGTCGCCTCGCGCCACCACGAGGCGGCGAGCGCCGGCATCGTCGACCTGGGCGAGGCGGCGCGCGAGGCGATCGAGGCGGCCCGTGCCTCGAGGCACGGCAAGGGCACCCGCGTGCTGTGGACCGGCCCCCACCAGCGCCTCGTCGTCGTCGGGTTGACCGAGGGGGCCAAGCTGGCCGAGCACGCGTCACCGCCGGCTGCGAGCCTCCACGTGCTGGCCGGCACGGTCCGGCTCCATGCCGGCCAGGAGGCCGAATGGGTGGTCCGCGAGGGCGAGGTCGTCGCGATCCCGCCCGAGCGGCACGCGGTCGACGCGGTGACCGAGTCGGCGTTCCTGCTCACCGTCTCGCTCGACCCGCACCCCGACACCCCCTCCACCTACTGAGGCAGCGGTCGGAAGGCCGGTCCGTCACGTCTCACGACGCCGTGGACCGTTCTTTCGCGTCCTCGCCCTCGTCGAGTGAGCGCATCGTCCCACCCGCCCCAGCAGGGACGAGCGGCGCAACGACCATCAGCCCGCGAAGGGGAAGGTGAAGCTCGGGAAGTACGCCATCCGGAGCTCGTCGAACATCAGGTAGAGCGTGAAGAGCAGGGCGAGCGCGTTGAGCAGGAGACCCACCCACACCCGCGCCTCTACCTGGAGCCGCCGAGCGCGCTCGGCGAACACGACCCCCGCGACCGAGCCGGACAGCAGCAGCAGCCAGCTGATCGTCGCGGCAGCCCAGCCACCGGCGCTGTGGGCGAAGAGGAAGACGTCCCCTTCCTTGAGCCCGAGCAGCGGGAAGACGAGGTAGACACCGGCGAACGAGGTGAGGAGGTAGGCGAAGGCGAACAGGCCGAGCATCCAGAAGGACAACGACGACAGACGCCTTGCCTCCGCACCACGGTCCAGGGACGCCCGGGAGACCGGGCTGATGGTTGTCATGATGCCTCCCTCCAGAGGTCCTGACACCATCAGACCAACCCCGCGCGGGCGCCACCAGAGGCGAAGGTCCTGCGGCGCCAAGGTGCGCCGACGTGCACCCTTCACCAACACGTGCTGCCCGGCTCGCAGACCGAGGCGAGGTCCCCGCTCGAGGGCTGGCCGACGCGTGATGCCCGCTCGGCCGGCGGTCAGGGACGGATCGCGCCGAGGACGAGGTCGAGCTCCCGCTCCACGTAGGTGTCGAGGTCGAGCCAGGTCGACAGGCGCCACTGCTTCAGGGCCCACCCGTGGGCGACGAGGAGCAGGTTGTGCACGACGAGGTCGACGTCGACGGCTCGGAAGGCGCCCGACCGGACACCGGCCTCGATCGCCTGCCGGAACGGCTCGGCGGTCTCGACCTCGAGCTTCTTCAGCTCGCCCCGACCCTCGCGGGAGAGCGTCATGCTCTCGCGGTAGGACAGGACCGTCGCCTCCGGCTTCTCGTCGATCACCTCGACGAGGGTCCGGAAGCCGCTGCGGAGCCGGGCCTCGGGGTCGTCACCGGCTGCGTCCATGGCGACGGGGATCCGGTCGCGGAACTCGCCGAGGATGTCGACGATCGCCGCGCGGAGGAGGTCCTCCTTGTTGCCGAAGTACTGGTAGATCAGCCCGACGCTGATGCCGGCCCGCTCCGCGACCGCGTGCGTCGTCGTCGAGTGGTAGCCATCCTCCTGGAAGAGCTGGACCGCCGCCCGCAGGATCTCCGCCCGCCGGCGACTGACCCGCTCGGCCCGCGCATCGGGCTGCGTCGGCACGCCTGCCACCTCTTCCCCATGAACCCGTTGACGGCCTCGGGCCGCCTCCCTACTCTATTGAATGAACGTCCATTCAACAACCAGCGACCACCGACCGGCACGCACTCGCAGAAGGGGAGCAGCCGATGCACTACGGGTTCGACGAGGACCAGGAGGCCTACCGGCAGGAGGTCCGCCGGTTTGCGGCCAAGGTGCTCGCGCCGCACTACCAGTCGGACGACAAGGCCGCCGCGTTTCGCCGGCAGCTCGCCCTCGACATGGCCGCGATGGGCCTGACCGGCCTGCGGATCCCCGAGGAGTACGGCGGCCAGGCCGCCACCGCGGTCATCGCCGGCATCGCCGCCGAGGAGGTCGGGCGCGAGGACTTCAACGCGACCTACCTGATCATCAACACCGCGCTCATCAGCGACATCATCGTGCGCAACGCGACGAAGGAGCAGCAGCAGGCGTGGCTGCCGGGCATCGCCGCGGGCGAGACCGTGCCGTGCATCTGCATCACCGAGCCCGGCCACGGCACGGACGCGGCGAACCTCGAGCTGAAGGCAACACCCGACGGCGCCGGTGGCTGGACGCTGCACGGCGAGAAGACGTCGATCACGCTCGGGATGGCCGCGGACCGGGCCGTCGTGCTCGCCCGGACCGGCGGTGCGGGAGCGCGCGGTGTGAGCGCCTTCTGGGTCGACCTGCACGACCCGACCGTCACGCGGTCGGCGTTCGACGACCTCGGCAGTCGGGCCATCGGTCGGGCCAGCCTCCACTTCGACGGCACCCCCGTCGGGCGCGACGAGCTCATCGGCGGCGAGGGCGAGGGCTTCGTCTCGACGATGCAGGGCTTCGACTACAGCCGCGCCATCATCGGCCTGGGCTGCCTCGGCGCCGCGGAGGCGTCGCTCGACGAGGCGCTCCAGTGGGCCCGGGACCGCGTCGCGTTCGGCCAGCCGATCGGCACCTTCCAAGGTGTCGCGTTCCCCCTCGCCGAGGCGGCGACCCACCTCAAGGGGGCTCGGCACGTCTGCCTCGAGGCGCTCTGGCGCAAGGACGAGGGCCTCGAGCACAGCGCGGAGGCGGCCATGGCGAAGTACTGGGCGCCCAGGCTGGCCGTCGACGTCATCCACCAGTGCCTGCTCACCCTCGGCCACGTCGGCTATTCCACGGAGCACAAGGTGGGCCAGCGCCTCCGCGACGTCATCGGGCTGGAGATCGGCGACGGCACGGCCCAGGTCTCCAAGCTCGTCATCTCCCGCCACCTGCTCGGTCGCGGGTATGCGCCCTGAGCGTCGAGCAGCAACAGCACTGGAGCGCAAGGAAACCCGCGAGCAGCAGCGAGCTCAGCGGCATACCGGATCCTCAACGAAAGGGACAGCATGGGAAGGCTCACCGACAAGGTCGCGATCGTCACCGGAGCGGCCCGTGGTCTCGGCCGCGGGATCGCCGAGCGCCTGGGCGCGGAGGGGGCGGTCGTCGTCGTCACCGACGTGAATGCCGACGGGGCGCGCCAGACCGCAGAGGAGCTCGGCGGCCAGGCGATCGGGCTCGCGTGCGACGTGTCCGACTACGGGTCTGTCGAGGCGGTGGTCGACCAGGTCACGCAACGCTTCGACCGGATCGACGTGCTCGTCAACAACGCCGGCTGGGACAAGGCGGCGCCGTTCCTCGAGCTGGAGCGCGACCTGTGGCCGCGGATCATCGGGATCAACCTCTATGGCGTCCTCAACACGAGCCGTGCCATCCTGCCGATCATGGCCGAGCAGGGCTCCGGGTCCGTGGTCAACATCAGCTCCGACGCGGGACGGGTCGGCTCGTCCGGCGAGGCGGTCTACTCCGCCGCCAAGGGAGGCGTCATCGCCTTCACCAAGTCGACCGCCCGGGAGCTCGCCCGCAGGAAGGTCCGGATCAACTGCGTCTGCCCGGGCCCCTCGGACACCCAGCTGTTCGCCGAGTTCGCAGGCGACAACCAAGGCCTGCGCGACGCCCTCATCAAGGCGATCCCGATGCGTCGCCTCGGCCAGCCCGAGGACGTGGCCGGCGCAGTCGCCTTCCTCGCGTCCGACGACGCCGCCTTCGTCACCGGGCAGACGCTCAGTGTCAGCGGCGGCCTGACGATGTCCTGACCCAGCCGACCACCCGACCAGAGAGACGAGGCGACAACGATGTCGTTCCAGACGATCCTCACCCCCGAACTGATCGACAAGTACACCTCCGGCGGCTACTGGCAGGACCGGATCATCACCGACTACCTCGACGAGTGGGCCGAGCGCACCCCCGAGAAGGTCGCGTTCGTCGACTCGCGCCGCGAGATCACGTATGCCGCTCTGCGCGCCGAGGTGGACCGGTGCGCCCTCGGGCTGCGCGACCTCGGCATCGAGCCGGGCGATGTCGTCTCGTTCCAGCTGCCCAACTGGATCGAGTGGGTCGTCCTGCACTACGCGTGCACACGCATCGGGGCGGTCAGCAACCCGCTCATCCCCATCTACCGCGAGCGGGAGGTCGGCTTCATGGTCGGCCTCGCCGGCTCGAAGCTCGTCGTCGTGCCACGCGAGTTCCGGGGCTATGACCACGTCGCTCTGATGGAGTCTCTCCAGCACGACTGGGAGTCGTTCGAGCGGCTGCTCGTCGTCGGTGGGCCGGAGACGCCGGGATCGTGGGAGACGTTCATGGCGACGCCGTGGGAGGAGCGGCGCGACCGCGCCGAGCTCGAGGCGCTGCGCCCCGACCCGAACGACGTCACGCTGCTCATCTTCACGTCCGGCACCACGGGCGAGCCGAAGGGCGTCATGCACACCCACAACACCGCCGTGGCGGCCAACGCACCACTGCCGAAACGGCTGGGCGTCACCGCCGACAGCGTGATCCACATGGCCTCGACCCTCGCCCACCTGACCGGCTTCCTTTATGGGGCAAGGCTGCCGGTCCAGAACGGCGCGACCGGGGTCCTCCAGGACGTGTGGGACCCGAACGTCTTCGCCGACCTCGTCGAGAAGTACGGGATCACCTACACCTCGGCCGCGACCCCCTTCCTGCACGACGTCGTCTCTCTGCCCGGCGTCGGGGACCGGGCGATGGGCACGCTCGAACGGTTCTGCTGCATGGGCGCCCCGATCCCGCGGGCGATGGTCCGGCGGGCGAAGGAGGTGCTGCCCGGGATGGCGGTCCTCGGCGGCTGGGGACAGACCGAGAACGCCCTCGTCACGCTCGGCATCCCAGGTGATCCCGAGGAGAAGATCGTCGAGACGGACGGCTACCCGTGGCCCGGCATGGAGATCCGCACCGTCGACGCGGTCGGCGAGCCCGTCCCGGCAGGCGCCGAGGGCCGGCTCCAGGTGCGGGGCCCGTTCCTCTTCGTCGGCTACGCCCACCGGATGAAGCTGACCCAGGACAGTTTCGACGGGGACTGGTTCGACACGGGAGACCTCGCGGTCATCGACGAGGACGGCTACGTCAAGATCTCCGGCAGGACGAAGGACATCATCGTCCGCGGCGGCGAGAACATCCCGGTGGCCTACGTCGAGAACGCCCTCTACGAGGACTCGCGCATCGAGGCCGTCGCGGTCGTCGGCATGCCGGACGAGCGGCTGCAGGAACGGGCGGCGGCCTGTGTCGTCCTGCGCCCTGGTGCGAGCCTGACCCTCGGTGAGCTGCAGGACCTCTTGCGCGAGAAGGGGGTCGCGAAGCAGTACTGGCCCGAGCGGCTCGACGTGCTCGACGAGCTGCCCCGCACCCCGAGCGGCAAGATCCAGAAGTACCAGCTGCGCGCCCGCTACACGGCAGAGTGAGGAGGCCCGGGTGGACCTGTCCCTGACGGACGAGCAGCGCGCCTTCCAGTCGGTGGCGCGGGAGTTCCTGGACCGCGAGGTCGTGCCGCACCGCACCGAGTGGGACCGGCGCGAGTCGGTCGACACCACGATCGTGCCGCAACTCGGCAAGCTCGGCTTCTTCGGCCTGACCTTCCCCGAGGAGTACGGCGGCCTCGGCGGCGACTACGTCACCTACTGCCTCGCGATGGAGGAGCTCGGCCGGGCCGACTCCTCGATCCGCGGCATCGTCTCGGTCTCGGCGGGCCTCTTCGGCAAGTCGGTCCTGGCCGCCGGCACGCAGGAGCAGAAGCAGGAGTGGCTGCCCCGGATCTGCAGCGGTGAGGCGCTCGGTTGCTTCGGCCTGACCGAGCCGGACACCGGGTCTGACGCCGGCAACCTCACGACGCGGGCGCGCCGCGACGGGTCCGACTACCTGATCTCGGGGCAGAAGATCTTCATCACCAACGGGACGTGGGCCGACGTCTGCCTCGTCTTCGCCCGCACGGGCGGGCCTGGGCCGGGTCCCAAGGGTGTCTCGGCCTTCCTCGTCCCGACCGACTCACCCGGCTTCGAGCGCCGTGAGATCAAGGGCAAGCTCGGGCTGCGCGGGCAGGCGACGGCCGAGATCTACCTGAGCGACGTGCGGGTCCCCGAGTCGGCCCGCCTCGGCGCAGAGGGCGAGGGCTTCCGGATCGCGATGGGGACTCTCGACAAGGGGCGCGTCTCCGTGGCCGCGGGGTGCACCGGCATCGTCCAGGGCTGCCTCGAGGAGGTCGTCCGGTACACGACCGAGCGCCGGCAGTTCGGCCGGCCGATCGCGTCCTTCCAGCTCATCCAGGAGATCATCGCCGAGATCTCCGTCGACGCGGACGCGGCCCGGTTGCTGACCTGGCGGGCGGCCGACCTGATCGACCGGGGGGAGCCGTTCGGCACGGCGGCGTCGAAGGCCAAGTACTTCGCCTCGGAGGCCGCGGTGCGCGCCGCGAACTCGGGGCTGCAGGCCTTCGGCGGCTATGGCTACATCGACGAGTACCCGATGCAGAAGTACCTCCGCGACGCTCGCGTCATGACCCTCTACGAAGGCACGAGCCAGGTGCAGAAGCTGCTCATCGGTCGGGCCGAGACCGGCGTCAACGCGTTCACCTGAGTCCCGACGTCACGTCGCCTCGCGTCGTGGCTGAGCGCCATACCTGCGCGTCCGTATGCCGCTCAGCTCGCGCCCGCGGGCTCCGCCGGCTCGCGCCCGCCGCCCTCGCGTCAGTCGGCGGCTGGCAGCACGACGGAGAAGGTCGCGCCGCCACCGGTGGTCCGGTCCACCTCGGGCCGACCCCCGTGCGAGGGCACCACCTGGGTCACGAGGGCCAGGCCGAGGCCCACGCGGCGCCGGCTCCCATCGCCGCCTGAGCGAGCGAAACGCCTGGTGAGCCGGTCGACGTCCCTGCTGTCGACGCCCGGTCCATGGTCGATGACGTCCACGCGGGCGGAGGGGCCGACCCGTGAGACGACGACGCTCACCTCGGCGCCCGACGGCGAGTGGGCGATCGCGTTGTCGACGAGGGCGACGACCGCCCGTCGCAGGCCGGTCGGGACCCCGCGCACGTAGACCTCCTCCGTGACGTCGTCCCCGGCCTCCCCCCGCTGCTCGCCGGCCGCAGCCGGCGCCGCGACGAGCCGGACCCCGGCCTGAGCGGCATACGGCTC
>DASSTN010000015.1:0-3156 GCA_035707905.1 Intrasporangium sp. | reverse complement strand
GCGTGGGCGGGGAGGCCGAGCACGCCCAGCGGCGCGAGGGCGAGCGCGGTGACGGCCGCAACACGGAGGGTCTTCATGAAGTGCTCCTTGCTCTGCTTGATCCGGAATCGGGTTGGACCGGAGAGGAACTCAGCAGAGGATCGACACTGCGCGTGACGCAGAGCCGGGCCGGCTGCACGAGGGCCGGACGTGCGTGGCACGGCAGGCCCTCTCCTCTCCGTGACGAGCGGCTCGTTGTCCGCCGTCATCCCCTCTTTCCGAGGCAGGACGGCATCCGGATGCAGTCGCGGAGGACTTTTTCCGGGCAGCCGCGCGCCGTCGTTCCCCTGCTCCCCTCACAGGCCTTCGCGAGCAGACCCACCCTGTCGCAGTGGGCTGCGGACGAGCGGCCCTAGAAGGCCGCCAGGTCGCTGACGAGCCAGCGGTCGCCCACCCGCTTCATCGTGACGATGACCCGGTTCTGGTCGATCGCCGGTGTGGGCTCCTTGGACGTCGTCGTCGCCTGGTTGACGAAAGCCATGATCCGGACCGTCGACCCGTCACCGCCGTCGCCGGTCGTGTCCATGACCCCGGCGTCGTAGACCTTCGCCTGGACGGTCGCGCCGTTCTTGATCGCCATCGGCTTGATGTCGGTGGCCGCCACCTTCGTGAACTGGTCCTTGAAGGGCGCGGTCAGCCGTGGGCTCACCTCGGCGACATGGGCGTCGAACTTCGCGCCGGAGTAGCTGAGCAGGGACTCGAGGGTGGTGCGCGCCGAGTCGACCGCCGCGGCACGGTCCGTGTCGCGCATCCTCGGCTGCAGGGACACGACGAGGGTGCCGACGAGCAGCACCAGGGCCGCGGCAGCAGCCAGCGCCGCCGGCCAGAGTCGCTTGCGCGATTCAGGAGCAGGTGCGTCCTCGGCCCCGCGGCCAGTGGCGTCCCCGGACTCGGGGCCAGGCAGGGCCTCGGCCTTACGCTCGGCCGGCCGGGTGACGTCCTCCACTGGGGCCGCCGGCTGCTCCTCGGCCGACTCCTCGTTCGATGAGGCGGTCCGGACCGTCCGTGGCATCCGCCCGTTCGGCGAGGGCCTGCGTCGCGATCCCGCGACGCGCTTGCGGGGGCCGCCGGGCGACGCCGCGGTCGTAGGACGGCGATCAGCTGACGAACTCAAGGTTGGTCACCTTCCACTCGGCACCGATCTTGGCCAGGTCGAGGCGCAGCCGGTAGGTCTTCTTCTGCGGAGTGGGCGACGCCGTGTTCGTCGTGGGGGCCACGACGCCGACGATGACGCGCGCCGAGTCCGTGTCCGCCGAGACGAGGGAGGCCTCAGCGCGCTCGACGGTGGAGACGGTCTTGTTCGCGGTGACGACGGGCTTGAGCTCCGACAGCGTCGACTCGTACTCCTTCTTGAAGCCCCCGGTCGCTCCGGACATGACCCGGGCCGCGTCCGCGTCGAAGGAGTCGGCGCGCATCGTCACGAAGTTGACGGCGAGCTGCCGGCCTGCGGCGAGCGCCTCGGCCTCGTTGGTGGCCTGCGCGCGGGCCTGCCACGCGGCCCTGCCGAGCGTCGCCGCGACGGCGACTGTCGCGACGAGAAGGACCGCCGCGAGCGCCCACAGGAGCCGCGCGCTGGGCCGCCACTGCCTGGCCCTGCCTTCGTCCACCGTCACATCGGTCATCTCGCGGTTCCCGTCGTCGTCCTTCAGCGGCTCGCCATTCTGCTCGTCGACCGCGGCGATCACTGCAGCGCCCCCCGCATCATCCAGAGCCACTGCTCGGCCCCTGACGCTCCCTGTGGGCCCGCCGGGGCCCGGACCACGAAGGCGGCTGGGTTGACCGACGCGCCCACGGTGCCGAGCGGCAGCGGCTGTGCGCCATACGACATCGGGTAGCTCTGGCCGCGGCCCGTCCCGGGGTGCGGAGCGTTCTGGGCCCCGCGCACGTTCACCCCGGAACCTCGCGGCGCGGCGCAGTGGGCGCCGGTGTTGACGGGGGGCAGGTTAGTGGTCTGGTGCGGGTCGGTCTTCGTCGTCCCCCCGTAGCCCTGTTCGCAGGCCTTGGGGTCGTCGGAGTTGAGCACGAGCCCGAAGTGGGCCGTGCCGTCGCCGGGCACGACGGTGTAGCCGCCCACGACGACGTCGGGATAGGTCACGAGCATCTGCTCGATGCCGTCGACGTGCGCGGTCGTCACGTTGCCGATCGTGATGAAGTTGGCAAGGAGGGCCGCCAGGTTCTGCTTGTTGTCCATGATCAGCCCGTCGAGCTCCTTGACGGCCACCGTGCCCCGGTCGAGGACCAACCGCAGGTCGGGGTCGGCCGTCGCGAGGGCCCCGGCGACGTCGGCGAACCCGTTGAGGAAGGTCTTGATGTCCTTGCCGCTGCGCACCTGGGTGTCGAGGACGATCCGGCCGTCGTCGATGAGCCTGGTGGTCTCGGGCAGGGCCTGAGTGGCGGCCTCCGTCAGGCTGTCGCCGGAGTCGATGAGCCGCTGCAGGTCGGCTCCACCGCCCTGGAAGGCGCGGGCCAGCTCGTCGATCGTTGTGACGAGCGCGGCCTTCGGCACCGACGCCACGGTGTTGTTCACGTGCTGGAGCAGCTGGTCGATGCGGATCGGGTAGGCCGTCCTGTCGCGCGGGATAGTGTCACCCGCCCCGAGGTACGGCTGGCCGGAGGACCGGGGCTGCAGGTCGAGGTACTGCTCGCCCACGGCCGAGCGGTTCTCGACGACGGCTCGGGTGTCCTTGGGCACCTCTGTGCCCCGGTCGAGCCGGGCGTCGACGAGGACGCCGTCCCGGGACAGCCGCAGGCCCTCGACCTTGCCGACGGTGACGCCGCGATAGGTGACCTCGGCCCCGACGAAGATCCCGCCCGACTGGGCCAGGTCGGCCGAGACCCGGTAGCTGCCGCCGAGGATCCGGTCGGTGAGCCCGACGTAGCCGGCGGACAGGACGGCGACGAGGGCGATCGACAGCAGGGCGAACGTCGCCAGCTGGAGCCGGACCTTACGGGTGATCACCGGTCGCCTCCAGTGGGGAAGAGAGCCATCCAGGCCGCCGGCTCGCTCTGGTAGCCCGCACCCGTCTGCGACAGGGGAAGGGTCGGCAGCGGGATCGTCGGCGCTGGCGGCGAGGTCAGGGTCGGCAGCGGCACGGAGGGCAGCGGGACCGTGGGCAG
>DASSTN010000014.1:0-7849 GCA_035707905.1 Intrasporangium sp. | reverse complement strand
GACTTGCGGTAGGTGAAGGCGCCGCGCTCCTCCAGCAGGCGCACGGCCTGCTGCTTGAGGGGCCGGCTCAGCTCGTCGAGCGGACCGCCGAGCTCGGCTGCGACGGCCTGCAGCAGCTGTTCAAGACTGCCCGGTTCGCTTGCGGGAGAAGTGTTTTCGAGACGCACCGCGACTGCCGGCTGCCCCTCCCACTCGAGGACGATGTCCCCGGGACGGCGTTCCGACAGCGGGACGACGTGGCCGTGGAGCTGCTCCAGCAGCGGCTGGATGGCTTGGGCCAGAGCCTCGGCCGCTGGTCCGTCACTCGCGGTCGGCACGGTGGACCTGGAGGGTGATCCGGGAGGCACCGGCCTGCAGCGCCGCCTCCACGATGGGCCCGATGGACCGGACGATGTCGTCCGACTCCCCGGTGACGAGGGTGCCGAGGGGGCCGAACTCCGCCGTCAGGCCGGCCTCGGTGGCCGCGCTGAGGGCGCGGATCGCGTGGGCGGGCGCCTCGTCCGCCTCGCCGACGAACGGCTCCGTCGTGAACTCGACCTCCAGCCGCATTCTTCGAACCTACCCGGCCGGCTCCGATCTGAGGACGTGTGTCGTCGAGCTCGGGGCGTTCGACGCCGTCCTTCCGCGCAGGTTGGGCCTGACGCCCGCCCTGACCCCTTGCCCCTCCCAGCGGGGCAAGGGGCCCACTGCCCCTCCCAGCGGGGCAAGGGGCCCACTGCCCCTCCCAGCGGGGCAGTGGGCCAGGGGCTGTCCCGCTGCTGTCCCACACGAAGCAGGTCATGGGGGAGGCGGGTGGAGGGTTCCGGCCTCAGGCGGGGACCGTGGACTCCTCGACGCTTCCGCCGTCTGCCGGCGGACGCCGTGGCTGACCGGACGCGGCCGCCGCGCGACGCTCGTCGGCATCGGCCCACATGGCGAGCAGGGCGGTCGGCCAGACCTCCTCGTCGGTCGTGGCGAGCTCCTCGCGGGTCCACCAGCGGTGGTTCGCGAGGGTGAGCCGCTCCTGCTCGGTGTGTCCGAGCACGCTCACCTCGAAGGCCGGCACCCAGCAGGCGTAGAAGATGTCCTCCTGGTCGATCAGCACATCGGTGTAGCCGTGGACGACCCGACGAACGAGCAACGGGCCGAGCAGGTGCGCTTCCTCCACCACGCAACCGGTCTCCTCCTCGAGCTCGCGCACGGCCGCGGCGAGGTCCGTCTCACCCTGGTCGACACCGCCTCCCGGCGTGATCCACCAGCGCCGCCCTGGAATCCCTGGGTCGCTGTCGGAGAAGAGCAGGATCCGGTCCCGGTCGTCGACGAGCAGCACGCGTGACGTCCGGCGGACACGGCGCGGCCGGTCCGCCGGCGGGACGGTGACGAAGGTGTGGACAGGCTCGGTGGACACGACCGCCATTGTGCCCGCGCACCAAGCCCTGAGGCAGGACAGGCGGCTCAGGCGGTCCGACGCCGCGCCAGCCGCGCGAGGGCCGCCCGGTCGATCCCGACCTGGTCCGTCAGCTCGGACTCGTCCACGGCACCGCACTCGACACCCCGCAGCACAAACCCCGCGAGCGCGACTGCGGTGGCCGGCTCGTCGAGGTACTCCGACTCGCCGCCGGCGGTGTAGGCCCGCAGGCGCGCCACAGCCGAGTCGAAGCCGTCGCGGTAGAACCCGAACGTCGCGGCGAACCGGGTCGGCAGCTGTGCCGGGTGCAGGTCCCAGCCCTGGTAGTAGCCGCGCTCGAGCGAGCGCCCGACCAGGCGGGCGTGGAGACGCCACCCCCGGCGGACCGCGGCCTCGTCCCCGATCGGGAGGATGTTGGTCGACCCGTCGGACAGGTGCACCCCCGTGCCGGCCGCGGCGACCTGCATGACCGCCTTGGCGTGGTCGGCCACCGGGTGCTCCATGCTCTGGTAGGCCGCCGCGATGCCGCACGAGGCGGAGTAGTCGTAGGTGCCGTAGTGCAGGGACGTCACCCGGCCTCCGCCGGCGTGGATCATCCGCGCCACGAGGGCAGTCCCGTCGGGTCCCAGGACCGACTGCGGCGTCTCCACCTGGATCTCGAACCCGAGGCGCGCCGGAGCCAGCCCATGGGTTCCCTCGAGCCACTCGCACGCCGTCACCATCGCCTCGACCTGCTCGACGGCGGTCACCTTGGGCAGCGTCAGGACGAAGCCGTCCCCCAGGGCGCCGCGCTTGGCGAGCTCGCCGACGAACAGGTCCAAGGTCCGCAGGCCGCGACGCCGCGTCGGCGCCTCGAATGACTTGAACCGAATGCCGTGGAACGGCGGCGCGCTCCGGGCCTCGATGGAGTCGGCGAGGGCGCCGGCGGCCCGGACCGCCTCGGCGTCCTCCTCGTCGTCGGCCCGCGAGCCAAAGCCGTCCTCGAAGTCGATCCGGACGTCCTCGACCGGCTCTCGGCGCAGCTTGTCCCGCACCCTCTCGTACACCTGCTCGGCGAGGTGCCCGGGGAGCCCCGCGGCTTCGGCGAAGGTCGCTGCGTCGGGGCCGTGTTCGTCAAGGACGGCGAGCGCACGGTCACCCCACTCGCGGACGGTGTGAGCGGCATACGCGTCTGCGGGGAGGTAGACGGTGTGCAGCGGCTGCCGGACTCCGCGGTCACCCGGGTAGTCCCGCGCGAGTCGCGCGTCAGCGTCTGCGAGCTGACCGTCGAGACGGGACGCCAGCTCGTCGATGCTCTCCAACGCCGCGGGCTGCACCTGCGGGTCGGCGGACATCGTCACTTCTCCTCGTCGCCGTGGGTCGCCTCGGCCCGGCCTGTGGAAGGGGCGCGTTGAGCGGCCATGCCAGGTGTGTCATCGCCCGACCCGTGGGTCGGCGCCTCGACCGCGTGCCGCACGGCAGCCGCGACAGCGGGGGCGACGACGGGGTCGAAGACCGACGGCACGATGTAGCTGGCGTTGAGCTCGTCCGCCGTGACCGAGTCGGCGATGGCCTTGGCAGCCGCGATCATCACTTCCTGGGTGATGGTGGCGGATCCGGAGTCGAGCATCCCCCGGAAGAAGCCCGGGAAGGCGAGCACGTTGTTGATCTGGTTGGGGTAGTCCGAGCGGCCGGTCGCGACGACCGCCGCATGCTCGCCGGCTGCGAGCGGGTCCACCTCGGGGTCGGGGTTGGCCAGGGCGAAGACGATCGCATCCCCCGCCATCGTCGCGATGTCGTCACCGGTCAGCAGGTTCGGGGCCGAGACGCCGATGAAGACGTCGGCACCCTTGAGGACCTCGCGCAGGCTGCCCGACTCGTTGCCGGCGTTCGTGTGGTCAGCGATCCACTGCCGGTCCGGGTCGTCGTAGGTCTCGCCGCGGTGGACCGCGCCGTGCCTGCCACAGGCGACGATGTCCGTGGCCCCGAGCGCGACGAGGAGCTGGATGATCGCGTGCCCGGCCGCACCGACGCCGCTGACGACGATCCGGAGGTCCTCGAGACGCTTGTCGACGACCCGGAGGGCGTTGCGGAGGGCGGCGAGCACGACGATGGCCGTGCCGTGCTGGTCGTCGTGGAAGACGGGGATGTCGAGCTCCTCGCGCAGGCGACGCTCGATCTCGAAGCAGCGCGGAGCGGCGATGTCCTCGAGGTTGACCCCGCCGTAGACCGGGGCGATCGCCTTGACGATCGAGATGATCTCCTCGGTGTCCTGGGTGTCCAGGCAGACGGGCCAGGCGTCGACGCCGGCGAACTGCTTGAACAGCGCGGCCTTGCCCTCCATCACCGGCAGGGCGGCGGCGGGGCCGATGTTCCCGAGCCCGAGGACCGCCGAGCCGTCGGTCACGACAGCGACCGTGTTGCGCTTGATCGTCAGGCGGCGCGCATCCGCAGGGTTGTCCGCGATCGCCTTGGAGATCCGGGCCACCCCCGGGGTGTAGGCGCGGGAGAGGTCGTCGCGGTGCTTGAGCGGCACCTTCGGCACGACCTCGAGCTTGCCGCCGAGGTGCATGAGGAAGGTCCGGTCACTGACCTTGCGCACCGTGACGCCGGGGACGGCCGCGAGCTCCTCCGTGATCCGCTCCGCATGGTCGGCGTCGGAGGCGTCATACGTGACGTCGACGACGAGGCGGTTGTGCGTCGACTCAACGATGTCGAGCGCCGTCAGCGACCCCTTCGCCCGGTGGACCGCCGCGACGAGCCCTCCCGTCGCGTCGGCCGAGGACGGCGCCTCGACCCGGACCGTGACCGCGTAACCGGGACTGGGTGTACCCATGACTCGCCCACCTCACCTCTGCGTGATTTTCGTATTGCGGATACTAATGTCTGAGAAACGGAAACCTCAAGGAGCCGTGGCGACGCCGGACGCCGCCCAGACGCCGAAGTGTGCGGTAGTACAGTTTCGCCATACGGAAACCGCGAAGGAGTGTCATGCCCGCCGCCGAGTCCCCCCGCAAGGCCGCCCCCGAGAAGCGCTCCGGGGGCGTGCAGTCGATCGAGCGGGCCTTCGCCCTGCTCGAGACCATGGCCGACCACGGCGGGGTCATGGGGCTGTCGAACCTCGCTGCGGCCTCCGGGCTCCCGCTGCCGACGATCCACCGGCTCGTGCGCACCCTCGTCGACCTCGGCTACCTTCGGCAGGAACCCAACCGGCAGTACGTCCTCGGCCCCAAGCTCATCCGGCTCGGTGAGAGCTCGTCGCGGACGCTGGCGATCTGGGCCCGGCCTCACCTCGAGCGCCTCGTCGACGAGCTCGGGGAGTCGGCGAACCTCGCGATGCTCGACGGCGACCAGATCGTCTATGTCGCCCAGGCGCAGTCGCACCGCTCGATGCGGATGTTCACCGAGGTCGGTCGCCGGGTGTTCCCGCACTGCACGGCCGTCGGCAAGGCGATCATGGCCGAGATGCCGGCGGAGCAGGTGCGCGACATCCTCCGGCGCACCGGGATGCCGCGCCACACCGACCACACCATCACCGATCCGGACGACTTCGCGAAGGCCCTCACCTGGGCGAGCGAGCACGGCTACGCGATGGACGACGGCGAGCAGGAGACGGGCGTGCGCTGCGTTGCTGTCGCCGTCCCTGACGTGCCGAGCCGGCTCGCGATGTCGGTCTCGGGCCCGGCAACCCGCATGAGCGAGGAGCTCGTCGCGCGCGCCGTCCCCCTCCTCACCGCGGCGGGCGAGGCGCTGGCGCGCGACTTGGCCTGACACGCCGGGGCCTCACTCCCCGAGGTCCGGGAACACCGCTACCGCGAGCGGCCACCAGAAGAGCCGACCGCAGTGGGCGGCATACTCCCGCGGCGTCAACCAGCGCGTCTCCCGTATGCCGTCGTCCCCCTCGGTGAGGGCCGGCGCGGTCGCACTGAGCGTCGTCCGGTAGACCTGCAAGTAGGGGGCGTCGGTGCCGATCACGTTGTCGGGCGTCAGCGGGGTGAACCGTTCGTAGCCGCAGGCGGCGACCGCCTCCCGGTCGATCAGGAGGCCGGTCTCCTCGTGGGTCTCCCGGATCGCGTTCTCGAGCGGTTCCTCCCCCGGCTCGCGCCACCCGCCGGGCGAGCCCCACTGGTCCCGGCGCACGCTGTAGACGGCTGCGAAGGCCCCGACGGCGTCGCGGACGAAGAGCATCGATGCCATCACCTTGGTCGGGTCGATGGGCTCGTGGGAGAGGACGAGGTCGACGTGGCTCGGTCCGTTGGGGAAGTCGACATGGAGGTGCCGCGCCACTCCCCGGTCGCGCTTGCGCTTGCGCAGCCGCAGCCCGGAGGCGTTGAGCCGGCGGGCCAGGTCGGGCCCGGTCGTCGGCGTCGCACCGGCCTCGACCGCGTGGCGCCACCGTTCGTCGGGCACGTCGTAGTGGTCCCCGTCGAAGGCCCGCGCCGGCAGGCCGGCGCGACGGGCGACCTCGTGCAGCTCGAGGTATGACGCGTCGCTGACGAGGTGGGCGAAGTGGCGACCGTGCGCGGGCCAGATCGGCCGGTCGATCCACACGGTCATGCGGTCAGCCTAGTCCCGACGCCCGAACCTGTGGATGGCGACAAACGCTGGAAGGAGGACGCAAATAGAGTCAAGTGACGAGTTCCAGCCGGGTCAGCCGGCCCGAGGTCAGGAGTGCGACCATGTCCCGATCCGTCATCGATACCGAACGCATTGCCGCAGCGGCCGCGGACATCCGCCGCCTCGCGGACACGATCCAGTCCTCCGTCACGGAGCTGCGCGGCCGGCTCGGGTCCCTCGATGGTGCGTGGGAGGGGCCGGCGAAGACCGAGTTCGTCCGGGTGATGCACGACTACCAGGGCCTGCAGGCGCGGGTCAACGAGACGCTGAGCGACATCAGCAACCTCACCTCCAAGGCGTCGGCCGCCTACCTGCAGCATGAGGACGCGACGCGAGCCCTCTTCGCCCGCTGACCTGCAGGACCGCCGACCACCCCGACTCCCGGCCACCCGAGTGCCCCCTTCGGCCGGGACGCGGGGGACGACCCGCGACCTCCCTGGCGGGCCGTCCCCCGCACTTCCCCCGTGCTGTCCACCTGCCCGCAACCGCCGCCATCAGAACGTGGAGCCGGTCAGTAGTAGCCCTTCTCACCGTCGATGAGCTCGCGGACGAGGTCGAGGTGGCCGGCGTGCCGACCGGTCTCTTCGAGCATGTGGTGCAGCATCCAGCGGAGCGTCGCCTGCCCCGACGGCCACGCGGCCTGCTGTCCGAGGTCGTCGAGGGAATGTGCCGCGATGATCTCGTTCGAGCGCGCACAGGCCTGCTCGTAGTCGGCCAGCATCTGGGCGAGGGGCACGTCGTCGACCTGCCAGTCGAGGTCGAGCTCCTCGCCGTCCTCGCCCTCCTCGAACTGGGGTCGGCCGATCGGGTCCGCGCCGAGGAAGGCCACCTCGAACCAGGTGTCCTCGGTCCACCGGAGGTGCGACACGATCCCGGCAACCGTCATGAGCGGCGAGGTCGGGATGACGGAGCGGTGGGCCTCCTCGTCGGTCAGGCCCTCGCACTTCCAGCGGACGATCTCGCGCTGCAGGTCGAGCCAGCCCACGAGCTGGGTTCGCTCGTCGGCGACGAAGGGCGGGCGGCGACGCATCGACTCGGTCATGGCAGCACTCTGCCAGCCCGGTGGGCCCGAGATGAGGGACAGCCGGCCCAGCGACATACCCGGGCATGCGAAACGGGCGGCCCCCCGAAGGGGACCGCCCGTCGCGAACTGCGGGAACTGGACTTCGTGAGAAGCCCGTTGTCGGGGCTTCGTCAGAAGCGCCCTGTTTGGGGCTTCTTCCACGACTCCGTTCCGGGCGGGTGCCTCGCAAGCTCGGCCCCCACCCTTCACTGCATCTTCGTCAGAAGCCCATGCCGCCCATGCCGCCCATGTCGTCGCCACCGGGCATGGCCGGTGCGGCCTTCTCCGGCTTGTCGGCGATGACGGCCTCGGTCGTGAGGAAGAGCGCCGCGATCGAGGCTGCGTTCTGCAGCGCCGAGCGGGTCACCTTGACCGGGTCGATGATGCCGGCGGCCAGCAGGTCGCCGTACTCACCGGTGGCCGCGTTCAGGCCCTGACCGGCCTCGAGGCCGCGAACCTTCTCCGCCACGACGCCGCCCTCGAGACCGGCGTTGACCGCGATCTGCTTGAGCGGGGCCTCCATGGCGACCCGGACGATGTTGGCGCCGGTGGCCTCGTCACCGTCGAGCTCGACCTTGTCGAGGACCTTGGCGGCCTGGATGAGGGCGACGCCACCACCGGCGACGATGCCCTCCTCGACGGCAGCCTTCGCGTTGCGGACAGCGTCCTCGATGCGGTGCTTGCGCTCCTTGAGCTCGACCTCGGTGGCCGCGCCCGCCTTGATGACGGCGACGCCGCCGGCGAGCTTGGCGAGGCGCTCCTGGAGCTTCTCGCGGTCGTAGTCCGAGTCGGAGTTCTCGATC
>DASSTN010000013.1:0-27530 GCA_035707905.1 Intrasporangium sp. | reverse complement strand
GGGTCGAGCGGCTCGGTCCCCGACGGCGCGCACCTCGTGCGCGGTGACCGGGACGACGAGGCCGTGTATGCCGCTGAGCTGGGACCGCGCGAATGGGACCTCGTCGTCGACCTGGCTCGCCAGCCAGTCCACGTCGGAGGTGCGGTGCGGGCGCTCGGCGAGTCGGCCGGCCGCTGGGTGTTCATCAGCTCGGCGTCGGTCTATGCCAGGCACGACGAGCCGGGCGCGGACGAGTCAGCCGAGACGCTACCGGCGCTGCAGGGCCCGTTCGCGGCACTGGAGGAGTACGGCCGGGGCAAGGTCGCGTGCGAGGAGGCGGTCCGATCGGTGCGCGGTGATGACGCCCTCGTCGTGCGGGCCGGTCTCATCGTCGGGTCCGGCGACCGCAGTGACCGGTTCGGCTACTGGCCGGGCCGGTTCCGCCTCGCCGCCCGGGACGGCGGGCCGGTCCTCGTCCCGGAGCAGCGCCAGCGTCCCGTCCAGTGGGTCCATGTCGAGGATCTGGCGACGTGGATCGTGGCCGCCGGGCTCGACGGTGTGACCGGCGTGCGCAACGCCGTCGGGCCGCCCGTGCCCCTGACCGAGGTGCTCGACGCCTCTGCCGGGAGCGCTGGCTTCACGGGTGCGGTCGTCCCCGCGACTGACGAGGCACTGCGGTCCGCCGGCATCGAGGAGTTCATGGGGCCGCGCTCCCTCCCCCTCTGGGTCGCGGACCCCGAGTGGCGTGCCTTCATGGACCGCAGCGGCGAGGCCGCCGCTCGCGCGGGCCTCACGCACCGCTCCCTCGACGAGGTGGTCGAGGACGCCGGCGCCTGTGAGGAGGAGCTGGGCCTCGACCGCCCACGCCGGGGTGCCGGCCTGGACCGGCCCGACGAGCTCGCCCTCATCCCCCGCCTGCGCGCCCCGTCGCGCTACGACGCCCGGGGCGCGAGCACGGCATAGTCCTCGCGCGACACCGGACGGTCCTGCAGCTGCCCGCTGGCGTCGGGCACCGCGACCGGCTTGTCGTCCTCGACCAGCTGCACCCCCGTCGCGAGCGTGTCGGCGGTGACGGTGAAGACGATCTGTCCGAGGGCGTTGATCTGCTCCTGCACGGGCAGACGGTCGAACCCCGGCGGCACCTCGATCCGGGCGATGTCGCCCCCGGTGATCGAGCCGCGCAGCGGTCGCACCGACGGCGGCAGGGCCGTCCGCAGCCCCTGCGCCCGCTCATCCGGGGAGATCGGGGCGGAGATCGCCGAAAGGGTCGGTTGCATGCCCGGCCCGGGAGCCACCGTCCGGGTGACCCGGAACAGGTGCGATCCCTCCAGGAGGTAGACCTGCACGCTGAGCGGCACACCGGCCACGACAGTGGTCGGGACGGAGACGGCCGCCTGCGGCGGAATGCTGACCACCACGGGGTCCGCCTGCGGGCCGATCCCGCAGCCTGCGAGCAGCAGGAGGCACGCGCCATACGTCAGGAGGCGCCGGCCGGGGCGGCGCGAACCGCCACGACGGTCAGAGCCGGGCCATCGGCAGGGTGATGACAAAGCGCGCACCTCCCCCCGGACGGTCCTCGACGCGGACGGTGCCGCCGTGCGCGGCGACGTGCCGGCGCGCGATGGCCAGCCCGAGCCCGACGCCGCTGCTGGTCGTGTTGCCCCCACGGGCGAAACGGTCGAAGACCAGGGCTCGCCGGTCGGCGGGGACGCCCGGACCGCGGTCGTCAACCTGGATGCGCACCTCGTGGTCGGCGAGGCAGACGGTGACGCCGACACACCCGCCGCCGTGCGCCTCGGCGTTGTTGACGAGGTTGACGATGGCCCGTTCGAGCCGCCGCTTGTCGACCGACAGGGTCACGTGAGCGGCCGTGTCGTCGATCGTGGTGACGGGCCGGCCGACCGCGGTGTCGGCAGCCAGGCGGACGAGCTGGCCGATGGCGGCCGGCGCGAGCACCAGCTGCTCCCCGGCGTCGTGGCGCGAGATCTCGAGCAGGTCGACGACGAGGGCCCGGAAGCGCTCGAGGTCGCCCGCGAGCAGCTCGAGCGGCTCACGCAGCTCTGGCGGGAGCCGGTCCTCCCGGTTCTTGATGACCTGCATCGAGTTCAACATCGTCGTGAGGGGGGTGCGCAGCTCGTGGCCGACGTCCACCGCGAACCGCGCGTCCGCCATGACCCGGTGCTGCAGCTCGCCGACGGTCCGGTTGAACGAGACGGCGAGCGGCGTCAGGTCGGGGTCGTCCCCCACGGGCAGCCGCGCGTCGAGCTGCCCAGCGGCTACCGCGGCGGCGGCCGAGTTGAGCTCGTTGAGCGGCCGGAGCGAGATGCTGCTCGCGACCCGGCCGAACGCAGCACCGAGGAGCGTCGTCGCCAGCGCGGTCGCGCCGAGGACCCACGACAGGGTGCGCAGCGTCTCCTCCGTCTCGTCCATGGGGAAGACCTCGAAGAAGGCGTCGTCGCTCTGGGCCAAGGGGATCCCCACTGCGAGGTAGAGCCCACCCTCGAGCCGGATCCGCTGCGTGGCGGTCTCCCCCGCGATGGCCTCGGCGATGAGCTCGCTCGGCAAGGTGGCTGGCTGCACCCGGGGCGAAGTGGCGTACCACCGGCCCCCGACGACGGCGGTCGCTCCGGTCGCGCCGTTGGTCGGCAGACCGTTGAGCAGGAGGGCGACCGACTCCTTGCGCTGCACGATGCCGGTGGCAAGGAGCGACCGGTGCAGGTCGGCCTGCGCGAGGGCCGCCGACTGGCGCTCCCCGACGAGGTACTGGGAGACGACGCCCCAGGCGATGAGCGACAGCAGTGCCGAGAGCGCGAGGGCGAGCAGGCCGAACGCGATCGACACTCGGTCGCGCAGGCCGAGTCCCCGGCGGCCGGCCGCCCTGAGCCCGGCCTCCCGCCGCCGCACCTAGCCCACCAACCGGTAACCGAGTCCCCTGGCGGTCACGACGTGGCGTGGGTTGGCGGGGTCCCGCTCGACCTTGATGCGCAGGCGCCGGATGTGGACGTCGACGATGCGGCTGTCGCCGAAGTAGCCGTAGCCCCAGACCCGGTCGAGGAGGTGCTCGCGGCTGCAGATGCCGCCATCGGCCACGGCGAGCTCGGCGAGGAGACGGAACTCGGTGCGGGTGAGGGGCAGCTCCTCGTCTCCCCGCAGGACGACTCCGTCGTCGAGCCCGACGGTGAGGTCGCCGAAGGTCACGCGCCTGCGGTGCTGCTCGACGGACGGCTCGACCCGTCGCAACAGCGCCCGGATCCGGGCCGCCAGCTCCTTGGAGACGAGGGGCTTGGTCACGTAGTCATCGGCTCCGGCCTCGAGACCGGCGACGACGTCGTGGCTGTCGGTGCGGGCCGTGACCATGATGACCGGCACGTCGCTGTCCTTGCGGATCTCCCGGCACACCGAGAAGCCGTCGCGGTCAGGCAACATGACATCGAGGAGCACGACGTCGGGGGTGTGCTCGCGCATGGCGGACAGGCACTGGGAGCCGTCCGCGGCCTCCGTGACGTGGAAGCCCTCGTCCTCGAGCGCCATGCGCAGCACGCGCCGCACCCTGGAGTCGTCCTCGACGAGGAGCAGCTGACGGGTCACACGGACATTCTGCTCCCTTTGCTGGGGGTCCGCTGTGTGCTCGCTGCATCTGTCAACCGTCATGCAAATGTCACATTGGGCCGCCCTTCATGACAGCCACGTGACACTCGCATGACACCTTCCCGTCGCGCCCCGTCGAGGACGACGCTGGTGCCTAGCGTGACAGCCGCAAGACCGGAGGCCGGCCGATCCCGGTCCGGAGTCGGTTCCACGAGACGTTGTCTCGAAGGAGAGTGACATGACAAGCAGGACAAGACGGGTCGCGCTCGTCGCTGCAGCATCGACGCTGAGCCTCATCGGCCTGGCGGCGTGCGGCGGGTCGCCCAGCGGTTCGAGCGGTGGGGCGTCGGGCGGTGCCGGAGGCACCGGCCAGGCGGTCAAGGGGGGCACCCTCAACATGCTCGGGTCGGGCGACGTCGACTACATGGACCCGAACATCACCTACTACAGCATCGGCTACCTCGCCACCCGCATCTGGAGCCGACAGCTGTTCACCTATCCGGCCATCGAGGGGCAGACGACGAAGGCGGTGCCTGACATCGCGGAGTCGCTCCCGACCCAGGGCAACGGCATCAGCAGCGACGGCATGACCTACACCATCAAGATCCGCAACGGGGTCAAGTGGGACACGCAGCCGGCGCGACAGGTGACTGCAGCGGACTTCGTCCGAGGCATCAAGCGCACCTGCAACCCGGTCCAGCCGTTCGGCGGTCTGCCGGACTACGAGGACCTCATCAAGGGCATGACCCAGTTCTGTGACGGCTTCGCCAAGGTCACGGACAAGTCCGCCAAGGGCGTTGCCGACTACATCGACAAGACGGACCTGCCCGGCGTGGTTGCGAAGGACGACACGACCCTCGTGTTCACCCTGACCCACCCGGCGGCCTACTTCACCGACATGCTGACGCTGCCCGCCTTCTCGGCCGCGCCGAAGGAGTACGACCAGTACCTCCCGGCGAGCCCCGAGCTGGGCCAGCACACGATCTCGGACGGGCCGTACAAGATCGACAGCTACAGCCCGACGAAGAACATCACCTTCTCCCGCAACCCGGCGTGGGATGCGGCGAGCGACCCGGTGCACAAGGCCTACGTCGACAAGATCATCATCAATGAGACCGTCACGCAGGACTCGACGCAGCAGCAGCTGCAGACCGGCAGTGCGAGCGCGGACATGGAGTTCGACAACTTCCCGCCGCCGTCGCAGCTCCCCGCCCTCATCGCCAAGAAGGACCCGAACCTCAACATCGGCCCGTCGGCGTCGAGCAACCCCTACATCGTGTTCAACACGGTGTCGCCGAACAACAACAACGCGATGGGCAACGCCAAGCTGCGCCAGGCCCTGTCCTACGCGCTCAACCGCACCAACATCATCCAGGTCCTCGGTGGGCCGAACCTCAACGACCCGCTGAGCCACGTCCTGCCGTCGAACATCGTCGGCGGGGAGCAGAACTTCGACCTCTACCCGTACGACCCGAACAAGGCGAAGCAGCTGCTCGCCGACGCCGGGTTCCCGAACGGGCTGACCCTGAAGATGCTCTACCGGAACTCCTCCGAGGGCAGCAGCAAGACCTTCCAGACGGCCCAGCAGGACCTGTCGAAGGCCGGCATCAAGGTCGACGGGGTGCCGTCGCCGAACGCCGACTTCTACACGAAGTACCTGCAGGTCCCGTCGGTCGCGAAGCGTGGAGTCTGGGACCTGGCCGTCGCCGGCTGGGGCGCTGACTGGTACGGCAACGCGGCGCTGTCGTTCTTCAACCCGCTGTTCTCCGGTGAACCCTCGTTCCCGCCGGTCGGCAGCAACTTCGGGCTCTACAACAACCCGACGACGAACGACGCCATCAAGAAGGCCGCCAACGCCAAGACCGAGGACGAGGCCCGCAGCCTGTGGGCAGCGGCCGACAAGCAGGTCATGTCGGACGCGCCGTTCTTCCCGATCACCAACCCGAAGCAGGCCAACTACCACGCATCGCAGGTGCATGGCGCGGTCTACGTCCCGGCGATGCAGAACTTCGACCCGACGAACGTCTGGCTGTCCGCGGACAAGCAGGGCGGCTGACCGGAAGTAAGCCGACCGGAAAGGGTAACGGCACACCCATGGCTCTTCTTGAGGTGCGTGACCTGAGGGTCGCGTTCAACACCCCGGACGGAGTCGTCGAGGCCGTGCGCGGACTCTCCTTCGATGTCGAGCGTGGCACCACGCTCGCCATCGTCGGAGAGTCCGGCTCCGGCAAGAGCGTCGCGACGCAGACGATCACCGGCCTGACGAGGGGCGCCCGGATCTCCGGCTCCGCCAAGTTCGACGGCAACGAGCTCATCGGTGCCTCGACCAAGGTGCTGCAGAAGATCCGGGGCAACCGGATCGGCATGATCTTCCAGGATCCCCTCTCGAGCCTGCACCCCTACTACAAGGTGGGGTGGCAGATCGTCGAGATGATCAGGGCGCACGACCACCGGATCTCCACGGCGGCCGCGCGTCAGCGCGCGGCCCACCTGCTCTCCCTCGTGGGCATCCCACGGGCCGAGAGCCGGATCGACGACTACCCGCACCAGTTCTCGGGCGGCATGCGCCAACGCGTCATGATCGCCATGGCGATGGCCCTCGACCCCGACCTGCTCATCGCGGACGAGCCGACGACGGCGCTCGACGTGACGGTGCAGGCGCAGGTGCTCGAGGTCATGCGCAACCTGCAGGAGCAGTACGGCACGGCCATCATCCTGATCACCCACGACCTCGGCGTCGTCGCGGAGATGTCCGACGAGGTCGTGGTCATGTATGCCGGTGCGGTCATGGAGAAGGGCGCCCGGCGGACCATCTTCTACGACCACCACCACCCCTACACCGAGGGGCTGCTCGCGTCGCTGCCGGCCCAGGGCGACATCGGGGCCCGGCTCACCCCGATCGCCGGAGCCCCGCCGTCCCTCATCTCGCTACCGGCGGGCTGCCCCTTCGCCCCGCGGTGCCGCTACGCGTTCGACCTCTGCTGGAAGGAGACGCCACCCTTGGCCGAGGTCTTCGACGACCCGACCCACCTGTCGTCCTGTTGGCTCTCGAGCAACCGGGAGATGCGCCAGCTCGACCGGGAGCACGCGGACGAGACGGACGCCCAGGCCGAGGTGTCCGAGTCGGAGGAGTGGTCCGCATGACCGATCCGCTCCTCCGCGTCGAGGACGTCGTCAAGACGTTCCCGGTCCGCTCCTCGAGCCTCTTCGACAGAGAGCACGCCGTCGTCCACGCGGTCGATGGCGTCAGTCTGGAGGTCATGCCCGGCGAGACGGTGGGTCTCGTCGGGGAGACCGGTTGCGGCAAGTCGACGCTGGCCCGCTGCATGGCGCGCCTCTATCCCCTCACAGGGGGGAAGGTCTGGTTCGAGGGCAAGGACATCAGCACCCTCTCCGGCGGAGACCTGCGCCCGGTCCGGCGGGAAATCCAGATGATCTTTCAGGACCCGTACGGCTCGTTGAACCCCCGACGACGCGTCGGCTCGATCATCGGCGACCCCTTCACGATCCACGGCATCGGCTCACGCAAGGAGATCAAGTCCAAGGTCCAGGACCTGATGGAGACGGTCGGGCTCAACCCCGAGCACTACAACCGCTTCCCGGCCGAGTTCTCGGGTGGCCAGCGTCAGCGCATCGGCGTCGCCCGGGCGCTTGCGCTCCGCCCCAAGCTCGTCATCTGCGACGAGCCGGTGTCGGCCCTGGACGTCTCGATCCAGGCCCAGATCATCAACCTGCTCATCGACCTGCAGGACGAGTTCGGGCTGACCTACGTCTTCATCTCGCACGACCTGTCCGTCGTCCGGCACGTGAGCGACCGGATCGCGGTCATGTACCTCGGCAAGATCGTCGAGGTCTCCGCCGCGGACGACCTCTTCGCAACGACCCGGCACCCCTACAGCCGGGCCCTTCTGTCAGCCCTCCCGCTCCCCGACCCGGACGTCGCCGACAGCCGGGAGCGGATCGTCCTGGTCGGCGACCTGCCCTCCCCCACGAACCCGCCGAGCGGTTGCCGCTTCCATACCCGGTGCCCGAAGGCGCAGCATGACTGTGTGGTGACGGATCCACCGCTGGAGCCGGTCTTCGACGACCCGCCCAGCCACCGCACCGCCTGCCTGCACCCGCTCGCGGTCGGCGAGGACCTCGCGCTCGCGGTCCCGCACATCGAGGACTCCGAGATCGTCGCGGAGGGCACGACCGACGGCGGTGCACCGCTCACCGAGAGGAGCTGACCACGATGGCGAACTCGCTGCCCGGCAACACGCCGCGCACGGAGGAGTCGGACGCCGTCCTCACCGAGGAACTGCCGACCACCCAGAACCAGCCCGTCGCACCGCAGCGCATCGAGGGGCGCAGCCCCTGGCTGCTCGCCTGGCAACGGCTACGACGGGACAAGGTCGCGATGATCTCGCTCGCGGTCATCGTCCTCGTCATCCTCATGGCGGTCTTCGCGCCACTCGCGACGACCATCACAGGGCACCCGGTGAACGAGCAGTACCGCCAGATCGGGCTCACGCCGGACGGCCTGCCGAGGGGGCCCAACGGGACCTTCTGGCTCGGCACCGATGACCTGGGCCGCGACATCTTCGTGCGGATCGCCTACGGCGCGCGGATCTCGCTGCTGGTCGGGGTCGTCGCGACGGCGCTCACCGTCGTCATCGGCGTCATCGTCGGCCTGGCGGCGGGGTTCCTCGGGGGCATCGTCGACACGATCCTCGCCCGCCTCGTCGACGTGATCCTGTCGGTGCCGTTCCTCCTCGTGGCCGTGGCGCTCGTCTCGATCACCGGCCCGAGCCTGCTCGTGACGATCCTCGTCATCGGCTTCTTCAGCTGGGCGTCCGTCGCGAGGATCGTGCGCGGGCAGGTGCTCTCACTGCGGGAACGCGAGTTCGTCGAGGCGGCCCGTTCGCTCGGCGCGACCAACTCGCGGATCATGTTCGTCGACATCCTGCCGAACGTGCTCGCCCCGGTCATCGTCTACGCGTCGCTGCTCATCCCCGTCGTCATCGTCGTCGAGGCGACCCTGTCCTTCCTCGGCCTGGGCCTGCCGCCACCAACGGCCGACTGGGGCGGCATGATCAGCGAGTCGCAGAACTACTACACCGTCGCCTGGTGGTTCGTCGTCTTCCCCGGCGCCGCGCTGCTCATCACGACCCTGGCGTTCAACCTGTTCGGTGACGGCGTCCGGGACGCCTTCGACCCGCGCAGCGACCGCATGTTCGCCGGATAGGAGCTGGACCGATGGCTCGATTCCTCGTGCGCCGGCTCGCGCTCGGCGTCCTCGTCATGTGGCTCATCACCGTCGCGGTTTTCGCCCTGTTCTTCATCGCGCCCAACGACGTCGCCCGCACCCTCGCCGGCCGGCAGGCCTCCCCCGACGTCGTCGCGCTCATCTCGCACCGACTCGGTCTCGACCAGCCGGTCTGGAAGCAGTACCTCGACTTCGTCGGCAAGGCGGTCCGCGGCGACCTCGGCTTCGACTACTACCACGGCGTCCCGGTCACTGACATCATCAGTGCGGCGCTGCCGATCACCCTGTCGGTCGTCATCCCCGGAGCGATCATCTGGCTCGTCCTCGGTGTCTTCAACGGCGTCGTCTCGGCGATCCGGCCCCGCTCGTTCGTCGACCGCTCGATGACCGCGTTCGCGCTCTTCTTCTACTCGATGCCGACGTTCCTGCTCGGTCTCCTGCTGCTCTACTTCCTCTACTTCCGTCTCACGTTGTCGGGAGTCGCGGTCTTCCCCGCAGGCGGGTACGCGCCGTTCACCGGCGGTCTCTACGACTGGTTCATCCACATGGTTCTGCCGTGGTTCACGCTCGCGCTCGTCTCGGCGGCCACCTACACGCGGCTCACCCGCGCGTCCATGCTCGACGTCCTCGGCGAGGACTACGTCCGCACCGCACGCTCCAAGGGTGTCGGCGAGCGGCGAGTCGTGCTGCGTCACGCGCTGCGCGCGGCCCTCACGCCGATCGTGACCCAGTTCGGCATCGACGTCGGCTCCCTGCTCGGTGGCGTGGTCGTGACCGAGACCGTCTTCAGCCTGCCCGGTCTCGGCAAGACCGCCATCGACGCGATCAACCAGCAGGACCTGCCCGTCATCATCGGGATCGTGCTGTTCGCGTCGGCCGCCGTCGTTCTCGCCAACATCGTGGTCGACATCTTCTACGCCGTGCTCGATCCCCGCGTGCGGCTGCACTGACGCCCGACGACCCGGCCACAGCAGGAGGTATGCCGCTCAGGTCGCGTCGCTGAGCGGCATACCTCGCGGGGGCCGAGCGTGCGCGACGTGACGCCCTGAGGTTTGCCACAATGGGCCCTGGCCCTCGCGGCCCCCTCCCCCCACGACCCGTTCATTGGATGGCCCATGATCGACAGACCCACCTTCAAGTTGTCCCGCCGCGGCTACGAGCCCGCCGAGGTCGACGAGTTCATCGAGGCGCAGAACCGCACGCTCGTGGCGGCGAAGAAGGATGCGTCGGAGCGCAGCGTCGAGCTGACGCGCCTCAACGCCGCGCTCGGTGACCTTCGCACCCAGCTGGCGCAGCAGGCCCGCACGATGGTCGAGCTCAAGCGCAACGCGACGGCTGCGTCCGCGGCGCCGAGCTACGCGGAGTTCGGTGAGCGGGTCGGCCAGATCCTCGCGCTCGCGGAGACCGAGGCGGCGGAGCTGCGGGGGAAGGCACAGGCCGACGCGGACGCCCTGCGCGAGCGCGCGAGCAAGGCCGCCGCGGAGCTGAAGGCCTCCACGACGGCGTACGCCACCGAGGCACGGGCACGGGCCGACGAGGACGCCGCCCGGATCCTCGCCCAGGCCCAGCGCGAGGCCCAGCAGATCATCGTCGAGGCGCAGGGGGTGGCAGCAGCCCACCGCCAGGAGGCCGCTGCAGAGTTCGAGGCACAGCGTGCGAAGGCGTCCTCCGCGACGGCGGAGCTCGAGACGAGCCTTGCCGAGCGGCGCGAGCGCGCGGCGCAGGAGTTCGCTGCGAGGAGGGAGACCGAGGAGGCCGCCCTCGCGCAGATCGCCGAGCGCGCCAAGCACCTTGCGGCCCGGTCCGAGCAGGAGACGACCGAGGCCCGCACCCGCGCCAAGGCGCTCCTCGAGAAGGCACAGGCGGAGGCCGACGAGCTCGTCTCGGAGGCCCGCGACCACGCCTCGCGGGTGCGCGAGGAGAGCGAGCGCGAGCTCGCCGCCGCGATGGCGCAGCGCGACAGCATCAGCGCGCAGCTGACGAACCTCCGCCAGATGCTCGCCTCGCTCGGAACGGGCATCGTGCCCGAGCCATCGGCTCACCCTCAGCAGCCAGGACAGCAGGGCGGGTCCGGGCAGGCGGCTCCTGCCAGCACCGGCCAGCAGGCAGGGCAGCAGGGGACCGCTCAGACGGGCGGGCAGGCGCAGGGACAGCCGGGAGCCCAGGCGTCCGGCCAGCAGGGTCAGGCACAGGGTTCCGGGCAGCCGGCCCGGCCTGCAGAGAACGCACCGGCGTCTCAGCCCGGCCGGACCGAGCAGCCACCGGCCGGGCCCGCCCGCGCCGAGGCGCCGCGCACCGGGCCGGCCGCTGCGGAGGAGGAGCCGCCCGCCAAGGGCAGCGGCCAGTCCGCGGGTCAGTCGGACCAGGGCAAGCCGCGGCAGGCCGGCTCGAAGGCGTCGGTCGGTCGGCGCTGAGTCGGCGCTGAGCCGCAGCGCGGCCCCTCCCCACAGGAGTGAAGCGAGCGGGCCCCGGTATCGCACCGGGGCCCGCTCTTCGCCTTCGTGGCCGCCACCTCGTGGGCCGGGAGCCGGCCGTCCGCTGGACGGACGAGGGGCCTAGACGGGACCAGCCAGCCCGTCGTCCTCGCCGGTCAACACCTCGGGATGCCCCGGATGGCGCTCGTCGGTGCTGGGCGCCTCGCTCGTGGGGTCCGACGTGTTGAGGAGCCGCTCGAGCAGGGCCCCGCGGATCCGCCGGAAACTGCGTCGCGGCCGCTCGCGATCGAGGACGGCGACCTCCAGCTGGTCGCCGGTCAGCTCGCGCCGCTCACCGCCGTCGTTGGGGGCGGTGCCTAGCACGTCGACGGCGACGCGCAGCGCCTCGGCGAGCGAGAGGCCAGGGCGCCAGTTGGCGGACAGGTGCTCCTCGACCTGCTCGCTCGCACCACCCATCGCGACGTAGCCCCGCTCGTCGGCGACGGAGCCGTCGTAGGTGAGCCGGAAGATCTGGTCGTCCTCGGCGCGCTGCCCCACCTCGGCGACCACGATCTCGATCTCGAACGGCTTGCTCTCCTGGACGAAGATCGCGCCGAGGGTCTGGGCGTAGGTGTTGGCCAGGGCACGGGCGGTGACGTCGGTGCGGTCGTACGAATAGCCCCGCACGTCGGCGTAGCGGATGCCCGCCACGCGCAGGCTCTCGAACTCGTTGTAGCGGCCGACCGCGGCGAAGGCGATCCGGTCGTAGATCTCCGAGACCTTGTGCAGGGCACTCGACGGGTTCTCGGCGACGAAGGCGATGCCCTTGTCGTAACCGAGCACGACGACGGACCGGCCGCGGGCGATTCCCTTCCGCGCGAAGTCGGCCCGGTCCTTCATGATCTGCTCGGGCGGGACGTAGAACGGCATGCTCATCGGGCACCCCCCGGGTTGTCACGGCGGGCGGCGATGATGGACTCGACGACGCCCTGCAGGACGTCGTCGGGCACGAAGCGCACTCCGGAGGCTTCCACGACCGCGACGCTCGGCCAGATCTGGCGGCCGAGGTCAGGGCCACCCGTCGCCGAGTCGTCGTCGGCGGCGTCGTAGAGCGCCTCGATCGCGACCTCGATGCCACGGTCCTCGGACAGTCCCGGCTGCCAGAGCTTCTTCAACGCTCCCCGGGCGAAGAGCGAGCCCGAGCCGGTGCTGTGGTGGCCTCCCTCGGTGTAGCACCCGCCCGTCACGTCGTAGGAGTAGATGCGCCCGGCATCGGTCTCGAGGTCGTAGCCGGCGTAGACCGGCACCACGGCCAGTCCCTGCATGGCGAGGCCCAGGTTGCCGCGGATCATCGAGGCAAGCCGGTTCGCCTTGCCCTCGAGGGACATGATCATGCCCTCGATCTTCTCGTAGTGCTCGAGCTCGACCTGGTAGAGCCGGACGAGCTCGACGGCGAGGCCGGCCGTCCCGGCAATCCCGACCACGGAGTACTCGTCTGCCGCGAAGACCTTCTGCATGTCGCGGTTCGCGATGAGGTTGCCCATCGTGGCCCGCCGGTCACCGGCCATGATGACGCCACCCTCGAAGAGCAGCGACACGATGGTCGTGCCATGCGGCGCCTCAATGCTCGCAGTGGCCGGCAGCGACCGCCCGGACGGCAGCAGCTCTGGCCGGTACGAGGCGAGGAAGTCCGTGAAGGACGAGGTTCCAGCGCTGAGGTATACGTCGTCGAGACGGTGGGCTCGTGGGTGGGGTCGGCCGCTCACTGGCCGCCCTTCTGGACGAATCCGCGCACGAACTCCTCCGCGTTGGACTCGAGGACGCCGTCGATCTCATCGAGGACGGAGTCGATGTCGTCGCCGAGGCCCTCCTTGACGGCGGCTCCGGACGGGGCTGCCGGCGGGGCCTCCGGCGCGTCGGCCGGGTCATCCTCGCGGTGCTGGGGCTTGGCGTGCTCTTGTGCGGCCATGACTACCTCCTGTGACTGGGGCGAATCACTACCTCGACCCTAACCCGTCACGCTCGGTCGCCATCAGCGGACTCGCAGGAACCGGTCGGGAGGCCGAGGATTCTCAAGGTCTTGCCGTCCCGGTTGCCAGCGAAGAAATTGCCGAGCACTGTGCCGAACAGGGTGGCATCACGCTCGTCGTCGGCACAGGCCTCGAAGAGGGTCATGCTCGAGCGGAGCTTGACTGCATCGATCCCCCCGAGCACCTCCTCGGCGTCGGTGTTCTCGAGGTTCAGCAACGCGTCGGCCGACTCACGCAGACGCGGTCCGAGCACGGGATGCGCGAGGTAGGCACGAGCCTCGGCGGCACCCGACAAGGCGTATGCCTGCGCCATGGCGCTGCGCCCAAGCCCGGCGACCTGGGGGAAGATGAACCACATCCAGTGGCCCCGCTTGCGTCCGGCCCGCACCTCGTCAAGGGCGCGTGGGTAGGTGCCGTTGGAGTCCTGGGCACTGACGAAGCGCTCCAGGTCGTAGAGGTCCTCAGTCACCCCTCAGTTCTATCGCGGCAGATGGCAGGTGCCCAGTAGGGCGCGGTCCCTCGGAACCCGCACTACAAGTCTCCGGCGAGGTGATACCGAGCGCAGTTGACCTGGCCTGACAACGGAACTCATCGGGGAGTTCTCAGGCCATGGTTCAGGATCATCTCGCTCTCTCTCTCGCTGTGCGGGATTCAGCATGTCCAGGAACCGGTGCAGGGCCTCACAACCACGCGGAAGGACTCTGTCAGGGATGGAGACTCTTGAGTCGTCGGCGCAGAGCGGCTCTCAGTCCAGCAGTTGGTCAAGCGGTCGCATATCGGGGAACTGCTCCATGGCACGGAGCACCTGGCGCCACCTGGGTTGTACCGCCTGCAGCTGGGCGCCGTCTTACAGTTACCGCTTTTGCGGGAACGGACCTGAGGGCGAGTCGGAGCACCACCTCTGCGCACTGACGGTCACTCGGGGGCAGCTAGCCCGGCGAGGAGCGAACGCACGTCGGCGCTCTGGTCGAGCAGGTCCCCAACCTGCGCCCGAGTACCGCGCTCGGGCTCGAGGATCGGCACGCGCTGCAGGCTCGCGTGGCCCGGGACATCGAAGACGACCGAGTCCCAGCTGGCCGAGAAGATGTTGGGCGCGAAGCGACGCACGCAGGTGCCTCGGAACCAGGCCCTGGTGTCCTCCGGCGGGAACGCCTGGGCCGACTTGACCTGCTCGGCCGAGACGAGCTCGCGGATCCGTCCGCGGTCCTTGAGCCGGTGCGCCAGCCCCTTCTCGGGCCGGACGTCGGCCCACTGGATGTCGATGGCGGCGAGCCGGTGGTCGTCCCAGCCGAGGCTGTCCCGGTTGCGGTAGCCCTCGAGCAGCTGGAGCTTGGCGACCCAGTCGATGTCGGCCGCGCAGGACATGACGTCGTGGCCGAGCCGGGTCAGCACGTCCTCCCAGAGGGACATGACCTGCTCGGTCGCCTCTGGAGTCGGGTCGTCAGCGCGGCTGTCGAGCCAGGTACGGGCCGCCTCCAGGTAGGCCCACTGCACGTCCAGCGCCGTCATCTCACGTCCGTCGAGCAGCTCCAGCTTCGCCGTGAGCGACGGGTCGTGCGAGACCGCCTGAAGGGCCCCTACCGGGCGCCGGATCGACAGTGGCTCGTCGAGGTGCCCGGTCTCGATCATGCCGAGGACGAGCGAGGTCGTGCCCATCTTGAGCAGGGTCGCGACATCAAGCTGGTTGGCGTCGCCGATGATGACGTGCAGTCGGCGGAACCGGTCCGCGACGGCGTGCGGCTCGTCCCTGGTGTTGATGATGGGCCGCTTGAGGGTCGTCTCGAGACCGACCTCGGTCTCGAAGAAGTCGGCACGTTGCGAGATCTGGAAACCGGGCGTCCGCGAATCGACGCCGATGCCCACTCGTCCCGCCCCGCAGATGACCTGACGGGTCACGAAGAACGGGATGAGGTGGCGCACGATCTCTGGGAAGGGGGTGCGGCGCGGCATGAGGTAGTTCTCGTGCGCGCCATAGGACTGGCCCTTGCCGTCGGCGTTGTTCTTGTAGAGGTTGACCAGCTGGTGGTCCGGCCGGTCGGCGAGCAGCCGGACGGACTCCAGGGCGATCGCATCGCCCGCTCGGTCCCAGACGACCGCGTCCAGCGGAGTGGTGACCTCCGGCGAGCTGTACTCCGGGTGGGCGTGGTCGACGTAGTAGCGAGCCCCGTTGGGCAGCACCACGTTGGCCAGGCTCGGGTCCTCCGAGTCGGTCAGCTGGCTCTCGTCGGCGTCCGCACGGCTCATCTGCCAGCCCCGCGCGTCGCGCAGCGGGTCCTCGAAGGCGTAGTCCCAGCTGGACTGGTTCGAGCGGATCCCGTGGGCAGCCGCGTAGACGCTGACCACCTGCCCCGAGAGGAACATGGGGTTGGCCAGGGGGTCCCCCGGCACGGAGATGCCGTACTCGGTCTCGATGCCCATGATCCGACGAACCGTCATGGCCACGACGATAACCGGAGCCTCGGTGGGATCCCTCCCGGGCTGGACAGGCGCAGCCCAGCACCCTCCAGTAGGCTCATGCCGTCCCCATCGAGAGGATGCCTGCGGTGAACGACGTCGTCGTCTTCAGCGGTTCGGCCCACATGGCTCTGGCCAGGCGCATCTGCAGCCACCTCGGGGTCCGGCTCTCCCCCGTGGAGATCAAGCGCTTCAGCAACGACTGCCTCCAGGCGCAGCTGCTCGCCAACTGCCGCAAGCAGGACGTCTACCTCATCCAGCCGCTCGTCCCCCCGACGCAGGAGCACCTCATGGAGCTGCTCCTGATGATCGACGCGGCTCGGGGCGCGTCGGCCGGCCAGATCACCGCCGTCATGCCGCACTACAGCTACGCGCGCTCGGACAAGAAGGACGCCTCGCGCATCTCCCTGGGCGGCCGCCTCGTCGCCGACCTCATCAAGACCGCCGGCGCCGACCGGGTGCTCACCATGGCCTTGCACGCGCCGCAGGTGCACGGCTTCTTCTCGATGCCGGTCGACCACCTCACCGCGGTCGGCGTCCTCGCGGACCACTTCCGAGGCACGGACCTACAGGACAGCATCGTCGTGAGCCCCGACCTCGGCAACGCGAAGGTGGCGACCCTCTTGGCCCGCCTGCTCGGCTTGCCCGTTGCGGCCGGTTCCAAGCGCCGGGTCGCCGACGACCGGGTCATCATCGACTCCATCGTCGGTGACGTGCGGGGGCGCCGGGCCATCATCCTCGATGACGAGATCGCGACCGCCGGCTCCATGATCGAGCTCATCGACCGGCTCCGCGACGAGGGCGCGACCGGCGCGTCCGTCGTCTGCACCCATGGCCTGTTCACCGGCAAGGCGGTCGAGCGCCTCCGGGGCCACCCGTGGATCACCGAGGTCGTCACGACCGACACCGTGCCGCCCCCGGCGGACTGGCCCGAGCTGCGGACGATCTCGGTCGCGCAGCTCTTCGCCGAGGCGATCAGCCGGATCCACCTGGGCCGGTCGGTCTCGTCCCTCTTCGAGGGCGTCGACCCCGCCTACGCCCCGCCGCAGGCGCGGCTGCCGTTCGAGACGACGGTATGACGCTGCCGGCGCCCGCCCGGCCCGCCGCCGGGCTGCTGCTCGACCTGCTGCTCGTGGTCGTCTTCGCGGCCATCGGCCGTGCCTCGCACAGCGAGGCCAGCCCCGTTCTCGGCGCCCTGCTCACGGCATGGCCGTTCCTCGTAGGCACCCTGCTCGGCTGGGTCGTCGTGCGCGTCATGCGACGCCGGTGGCCGCTCGAGCCGGGGCCCGGCATCACCGTCTGGTTCGCCACGCTCGTGGTCGGCATGGTCCTGCGCCGCGCCACGGGCGCGGGCACAGCGTGGCCGTTCGTCGTGGTCGCCGCCGTCACGCTCGCCGTGCTGCTGCTCGGCTGGCGCGCGCTCGGACGGTGGTGGAGCAGACGGTATGCCGCCCGGCCCGCCCCGCACGAGGCCGAGCCTCCGCGCGCTGCCGGCTGAACGGCATACCGCTTCTCGTCAGAGGTACTGGCCGGTGTTGGCCGTCGAGATCGACCGTCCCGGCGAGCTGCCGTCCTTGCCCTTGATGAGGGTGCGGATGTAGACGATCCGCTCGCCCTTCTTGCCGGAGATCCGCGCCCAGTCGTCCGGGTTCGTGGTGTTGGGCAGGTCCTCGTTCTCCTTGAACTCGTCGACGCAGCTGGTGAGGACGTGCTCCACGCGGATGCCCTTCTGGCCCGTCGTGAGGAACTCCTTGATCGCGAGCTTCTTGGCGCGGTCGACGATGTTCTGGATCATCGCGCCGGAGTTGAAGTCCTTGAAGTAGAGGATCTCCTTGTCGCCGCCGGAGTAGGTCACCTCGAGGAAGCGGTTGTCCTCGAGGTCCGAGTACATCCGCTCCACGGCTGCGGTGATCATGTCCTCGACGGTCGCCGACCGGTCGCCCTCGTGCTCGGCCAGGTCGTGCTCGTGGAGCGGCAGGTCGGTGGTGAGGTACTTGCTGAAGATGTCGCGGGCCGCCTCGGCGTCGGGGCGCTCGATCTTGATCTTCGCGTCGAGCCGGCCGGGGCGCAGGATCGCCGGGTCGATCATGTCCTCACGGTTCGAGGCGCCGATGACGATGACGTTGTCGAGCCGCTCCACGCCGTCGATCTCGGCCAGCAGTTGCGGGACGATCGTCGTCTCGACGTCGCTCGAGATGCCCGACCCGCGGGTGCGGAACAGCGAGTCCATCTCGTCGAAGAAGACGACGACGGGGGTCCCCTCGGAGGCCTTCTCACGGGCGCGCTGGAAGATGAGGCGGATGTGCCGCTCGGTCTCGCCGACGTACTTGTTGAGCAGCTCGGGGCCCTTGATGTTGAGGAAGTAGCTCTTGCGCTCGGTCGGGTCGGCCCCCTCGCGCTCGGCCACCTGGCGGGCCAGCGAGGCGGCGACGGCCTTGGCGATGAGGGTCTTGCCGCAGCCGGGCGGGCCGTAGAGCAGCACGCCCTTCGGGGGCTTCAGCGCGTGCTCGCGGAAGAGCTCGGGGTGCATGAAGGGCAGCTCGACGGCGTCGCGGATCTGCTCGATCTGTCCCGTGAGGCCGCCGATGTCCTCGTAGGCGACATTCGGGACCTCCTCGAGGACGAGCTCCTCGACCTCGAGCTTGGGGATCACCTCGTAGACGAAGTTGCTGCGCGGGTCGAGGGTCATGGCGTCGCCGACGCGGATCCGCTCGTCACGGAGGGTCTCCGCCGGCCGGCACACGCGTTCCTCATCGCCGTGCGTGACGACGACGAACCGGCCGTCGGGCAGCTTCTCCTTGACCGTGACGACCTCGCCGACACGCTCGTAGCCGTGCACCGAGACGACGTTGAGGGCCTCGTTGAGCATCACCTCGCGGCCGGAGCCGAGCTCCTTGAGGTCGACGGAGGGACTGACGGCGACCCGCATCTTGCGGCCGCCGGTGATGATGTCGGCGGTGCCGTCCTCCTCGACGTCGACGATGAGGCCGAAGGTGCTGGGCGGCTGGGCGAGCCGGTCGACCTCCTTCTTCAGGGTGACGATCTGCTCGCGCGCCTCCTTCAGCGTGCGCACGAGGCGCTCGTTCTGCGTGGAGAGCGTGGTCAGGGAGGTCTGCAGGTGGGTCAGGCGCGCCTCGAGGTCGCGGGCGCGGTCGGGCCCGGAGGACGCGCGGCGAATGCCGTGCACCTCGGACTGCAGGGCCTCCCGGTCACGATCGCCCGGCGCACCGCCGGACGGAATCCCCCGGGTCTCGTCGGTCATGTCGGCCTCCTCGTCGGCGCTACCGGACAGTTCGACCCTAACTCGCGACGGCGACTATCCGTCGGACGTCCCGGTGAGTGAGCGCCGGAGCCGTCGGATCCGCTTGTCGGACTTGAGCCGTTCACCGAGGGCCTCGGGCGTCCACTCCACCTCGTCGAGCCCCGCCATGCTGCCGCCGGCGGCGGAGAGGACGGCATCGGAGTCGTCCGCGGCCTGGCCGAGGTCAGTGGCTGTGCCGGTGCCAAGAGCTCCCGGGCGGGAGCCCTTCGCGGGACGACGCTTGCGCTCGGGTGGCGTGACCCCCGGTGCCAGACGCCGGGCGGTGATGAGGAAGCCGGTGTGGCCGTGCATCCGGTGCTGCGGACGGACGGCGAGACCCTCGAGGTGCCAGCCCCGCACGATCGACTCCCAGGCGCTGGGCTCGGTGAAGCCACCGTGGGCACGCATCCCCTCGGCCACCCGACTGAGCTGGGTCGTGGTCGCGACATAACAGATGAGTACCCCGCCGGGCACGAGCGCATCCGCGACGACGTCGAGGCACTCCCAAGGGGCGAGCATGTCGAGGACGACCCGGTCGACGCTGCCCGGATCGAGCTCCTCGGGCAGCCGCTCGACGAGGTCGCCGGTGTGGACGGACCAGGCAGGGTGGTCGCCGCCGAAGAACGCCCGGGCATTGGCCTTGGCGATCTCGGCGAAGTCCTCCCGACGCTCGAAGCTGTGCAGCCGCCCGTTGTCACCGACGGCCCGGAGCAGCGACATCGAGAGGGCGCCGGAGCCGACTCCCGCCTCGACGACCACCGCGCCCGGAAAGATGTCGGCCATCTGGACGATCTGGCCGGCGTCCTTCGGGTAGACCACGGCGGCGCCGCGCGGCATCGACATGACGTAGTCGGACAGCAGGGGTCGCAGTGCGAGGTACTCCACGTCGGCAGTGTTCGTCACGACCGAGCCGTCGGGGCGGCCGATCAGGTCGTCGTGGCGCAGGTAACCCCTGTGGGTGTGGAACTCCCTGCCCGGCTCGAGGGTGATCGTGTGCAGGCGGCCCTTGGGATCCGTCAGCTGGACGCGCTCGCCGACCTCGAACACCCCGCGCCGGTGATGCGGGTGGTCCTCGGGTGCCGGCGTCGCGGGGCTCGTCATGGCAGGACAGTCTAGGTGGCGCGCGGACCGCCCCTGACCAGCCGCCGCAGCACCGCTGCCTCGACCTCGTAGCGGCTCTGCCGGCCCCCGGGGCCACCGAAGAACCGTCGCCGGAGCGCTCCCTCGACTTCGATCCAGTCGCCCGCGTTGAGGCGCTGCGCGGTCCGTCGCGTACGGGCCGACCAGCAGACGACGTCGATCGTGTCGACCATCTGCCGAGGTGCCCGGTCCGCCTCCGTCCGGCCGGTGCCGGGCCGGCGCGGGACGACAACCCGGAGGACCGAGATGCTGTCGCCGCTGGGAAGCACCCGCTCCTCGGCCGCGGCGGGCAGTCGTCCCCACAGGATGACCTCGTTGCGTGGAGTCGGCTCTGCCTCCGGCGACGCCTGGCTCCTGGCTGCAGCTACCATCTGCGCACTCCTTCCCCGGCCCGACCGTCGGGCCCGGGACCAGCGTCGCGGCATCGCTCGTCGTCCGGGAGGACGCGTTCGCACGCTGGGGACGACGCGTCCTACGAGGAAGGGGTGTGGACAGCCTCAGCGACGGCCGCGACGGGCGAGCTCGGCACCGACCACGTCGTTGATCCGCTCGGCCCGTGCCACACCGCGCACGCTCCTCGTGGCCTCGTCGACGACGACCGCGACCGGGAGGGAGCGCTCCCCCATGACTCGGACGAGGTCCGTGAGCACCGCGTCGGCCGGCAGCGCCACGACCCACTCGGGCCGCTCAGTCTGCAGGGCGGCGGACACCGTCGTGGTGGACCGGCGCTCCTCGGGGATCTCGGAGATCGCCGAGCCCGGCACCACGCCGACGGGCCAGCCCTTTGCATCGGTGCCGACTATGACGACCGGCCGGCCGCCGGCCGAGGCCGTCATGACCGCCTCCTCGACGGTGCTGGTCGCCGGGACGAGCAGGGCCGAGTCGAGGACAGGGTCGATCGGTCCGGCCGTCGCGTCGTGGATGTGGCCCGACCGGATCGCGTCGGAGGCGCCCTTCCACAGGAAGAGCGCGATGAGCACGGTCCACAGCAACGTGGTGAGGTCGGGCTGAAGTCCCCGGAGCAGGGGGACACCGACGATGTAGAGGACCGCCCCGGCCGCGAGAACCCGGCCGAGCCAGCCGGCGGCGACGAGCCCGGTGCCCTTGCGGCCCGTGGCCTTCCAGACGAGCGCACTGACGATCTGTCCGCCGTCGAGCGGCAGCCCGGGGAGCAGGTTGAACAGGCCGACGAGCAGGTTCGCCCAGGTGACCACGCCGACGAGCAGCTGGGCCGTGGTGCCGGTGACGAAGGGCAGCGCGACGTACCCGAGGCCGGCGAGGAGCAGGTTCGCAACGGGTCCGACGACGGCGATGACCGCGGTCGCCCCTGGCCGCGACCGGGTGGCGTCATAGACGGTGTGCCCGCCCCAGACGTCGGCCACGATGCGGTCGACGGGATGCCCGCTCCACCGGGCTGCCAAGGCGTGCGCCGCCTCGTGGACGAGGACCGACACGAGCAGGAGGAGGGCGTAGCCCAGCGCGACGAAGTAGCCATAGGCGGGGCTGCGCCCGACCGCGCCGAGACGTGGGCCGAAGGCGGCGACGATGACGACGGCGATGATCGGCCAGGACCGGCCCAGGAACACCGGGGTGCCACCGAGGGAGCCCATCCGCCAGCCGTACGGCGACCGGGTCGCGCCTCCCGCTGTGCTCATGGGTGGGACACTACGGCACCGGGCTTGGTCGCCGGCACGGCCGGTCCCTGGCGCCGGCACGGCGGGTCCGTGTCGCCGCGAGGGTTGTCGGTGGGCCGTCGTACAGTCCTCGCATGGTCGCAGCCCTGTCACCCAGCCGGGCGTCGGACTTCATGACCTGTCCGATGCTCTACCGCTTCCGCGTCATCGACAAGCTCCCCTCCCCGCCGACGCCGGCGACGGCACGGGGGACGCTCGTCCACGCGGTGCTCGAGCGGCTCTTCGACCTGCCCACGACCGAGCGCACGCTCGACGCGGCGCTCGGCCTCGTGCCGCAGGAGTGGGAGCGGCTGGTCTCCGAGGAGCCGGACATGCTGGACCTCCTCGCCGAGAGCGATGGCCGCACCGACGAGTGGTTCGAGGGTGCCGGCGCGCTCCTCGAGACGTGGTTCGGCCTCGAGGACCCGACGCGGCTGGAGCCGGCCGAGCGCGAGCTCTACGTCGAGACCGACCTCGACGGCCTCGTGCTCCGGGGCTACGTCGACCGGCTCGACGTCGCGCCCGACGGGGCGATGCGGGTCGTCGACTACAAGACCGGCCGGTCACCGTCGGAGCGCTTCGAGGCCAAAGCGCTCTTCCAGATGAAGTTCTACGCCCTCGTGCTGTGGCGGCTGCGGGGCGAGATCCCCCGGCTGCTGCAGCTCGTCTACCTCGGCAACGGCGAGGTGGTGCGCTACGCCCCCGACGAGCAGGACCTGCTTGGCGTGGAGCGCAAGGTGCGTGCCCTCTGGACCGCGATTGAGCGGGCCGCCGCCACGGGCGACTGGCGGCCGAGCCCGAGCCGGCTCTGCGACTGGTGCGAGCACCGTTCGCTGTGCCCGGCGTGGGGCGGCACCCCGCCACCACTGCCCGAGGACGCCGCCGCGCGGGCGGTGGATCCGGCGGCGTCCGGTGAGGCCGAGCTCGTCGACTGAGGGGCCCCGCGTAAACCCCCTCGTTGTCGGAGGCGCTGAGGACCAGCGCCGAGCGGCGGGGTCGGGCACCGGCCGCGCACGACCCGGCGGCGACCGGTGGGAGGACGACGCCGTCCTCAGCTCGTGAAGCGGTCGGCCTCCTCGAGCGCCTCGTCGATGATCGCGAGGCCCTCCTCCGCCTCCTCGGCGCTGGTCGTACAGGGCGGCACGACGTGGAGGCGGTTCATGTTGGCCATCGGCCACAGCCCACGCTCCTTGCAGGCGGCAGCGACAGCGGTCATCGGCTTCATCGCCTCACCGCCGGCGTTGAAGGGCACGAGCGGTTCCCGGGTCGCGCGGTCGCGGACCAGCTCGACGGCCCAGAAGACGCCGAGCCCCCGCACCTCGCCGACACTCGGGTGCCGCGCCGCGATGTCACGCAGCCGGCGGCCGATGACCTCGTCGCCGAGCCGGCGCGCGTGCTCAACGATGCCCTCCTCGTGGAACGCCTGGATCGACGCGACGGCGGAGGCGCAGGCCAGCGGGTGCCCCGAGTAGGTCAGACCGCCGGGGTATGGCCGGGTCGCGAAGGATGCCCGGACCGCATCGGAGAGGATGACGCCACCGAGCGGCACGTAGCCGGAGTTGACGCCCTTGGCGAAGGTGATGAGGTCGGGGGTCACTCCCCAGCGGTCGACCGCGAACCACTCGCCGCAGCGGCCGAAGCCGGCCATGACCTCGTCGGCGATGAAGAGGATGCCGTGCTCGTCGCAGATCTCCCGCACCCCCTGCAGGTAGCCGTCCGGGGGAACGAGGATGCCGTTCGTGCCGACGACGGTCTCGAGCAGGACCGCCGCGACCGTGTGCGGCCCCTCGACCATGAGCGTGTCCCGGAGGTGCTGCAGCGCCCGGTCACGCTCCTGCTCCTCGTCCTCCGCATGGAAGGCCGAACGGTAGGGGTAGGGGCCCCAGAAGTGCACCACCCCTGGCATGCCGGGCTCGGACGGCCAGCGGCGCGGGTCACCGGTGAGGGAAATGGCACCACTGGTCGCGCCGTGGTAGCTGCGGTAGGTGGCCAGCACCTTCCCCCGCCCCGTGTGCAGGCGGGCCATCCGGACTGCGTTCTCGATGGCCTCCGCCCCACCGTTGGTGAAGAAGACCGTGTCGAGTCCCTCGGGCGCGACCTCGGCGATGAGCCCGGCCGCCTCGCTCCGCGCATCGTTGGCGAAGGCCGGCTGGATGGTCGTGAGCCGCTCGGCCTGCTCCCGGATGGCGGCGACGACCTTCGGGTGCTGGTAGCCGATGTTGACGTTGACGAGCTGGGAGCTGAAGTCGAGGTAGCGCTTGCCGGTGCCGTCCCAGAAGTACGACCCCTTCGCCCCGGCGATCGGCAACGGGTCGATCAGGTCCTGCGCCGACCACGAGTGGAGCACGTGGGCGCGGTCGAGGGACCGCACCTCGTCCGCGCTCATCGCGTCGAGCCGCTCGCCGATGTCGCCGTGGGTTCCGAGGTCCGTCACGTCAGGATCCTGCCTCTCTCGATGCTCGGTGAACCGGCGCCGTGCCGGGGTTGGGGGCGTCCCGACGCTCAGCGCGTGCGGGGGAATCCGAGGTCGACGCTCGATGTCGCCGGGTCGGGCCAGCGCTCCGTGACGACCTTGCCCCGCGTGTAGAAGTTGATCCCCTCCGGGCCGTACATGTGGGTGTCGCCGAACAGCGAGTCCTTCCACCCACCGAACGAGTAGTAGGCGACCGGTACGGGGATCGGCACGTTGATGCCCACCATGCCGACCTCGACCTCGCTCTGGAAGCGGCGGGCCGCTCCCCCGTCGCGGGTGAAGATGGCGGTGCCGTTGGCGTAGGGGTTGGCGTTGATGAGGGCGAGCCCCTCGTCGAAGGTGTCGACCCGCACCACGGACAGGACGGGACCGAAGATCTCGTCCTGATAGACGGTCATGTCGGGCTTGACGTGGTCGAGGAGGGTCGTACCGAGGAAGAAGCCGTCCTCGGGCAGGTCGGCCTCCCGGCCGTCGCGGACGACCGTGGCACCCGCTGCTGCCCCCGCTTCGACGTAGCCGGCCACCCGGTCACGGTGCTCGCGGGTCACGAGCGGCCCCATGTCGGTGCCTTCGGCCGACCCCGGTCCGATCCGGAGCGACGGCAGCCGTTTCGCGACCGCCGCGACGAGGTCGTCGCCGACGTCACCGACCGCGACGGCCACGGACAGCGCCATACAGCGCTCCCCCGCGGAGCCGTAGGCGGCGGAGACGATCGCGTCGGCCGCGAGGTCGAGGTCGGCGTCGGGCAGCACGAGGGCATGGTTCTTCGCGCCACCGAGAGCCTGCACCCGCTTGCCGGCGGCCGTGCCCCGCTCGTAGATGTGCCGCGCGATCGGCGTCGAGCCGACGAAGCTGACGGCAGCGATCTCGGGGTGCTCGAGGAGCGCCTCGACCGCCTCACGGTCACCCTGGACCACGGTGAAGATGCCGTCGGGCAGGCCGGCCTGCTGCCACAGCTCGGCAAGGCGGAGCGAGGCCGAGGGGTCCTTCTCGCTCGGCTTGAGGACGAAGGCGTTGCCGCAGGCGATGGCGTTGGCGCACATCCAGAGCGGCACCATGGCCGGGAAGTTGAACGGGGTGATGCCCGCCACGACACCGAGTGGCTGACGGACGCTGTAGACGTCCACGCCCGTCGCCGCCTGCTCCGAGTAGCCACCCTTGAGCAGGGCCGGTATGCCGGTCGCGAACTCGACGTTCTCGAGGCCCCGGGCGACCTCGCCGGCTGCGTCGGAGAGGACCTTGCCGTGCTCCGCGGTGATGATGGCGGCGAGCTCGTCGGTGTGGCTGTGGAGCAGCTCGCGGAACGCGAAGAGGACTGCGGACCGCGCGGACAGCGAGCTCGCGCGCCACTGCCGTGCGGAGGCCACGGCGGTCTTGACCGCCTCGTCCACCTCGGCTCTCGAGGCGAGCGCCACGGCCCCGGTCTGCTCGCCGCTGGCGGGGTCGAAGACGGGCGCGGTGCGACCCGAGCTGCCCGGGGTGCGCGAGCCGGAGATCCAGTGGTCGATGGAGGTGATGCCGCTCATGCCGCCGACCCTACGGTCTGGACGGCTCCATGGGAACGACTCCCTCGAGCAGAGGCAGCAGGTCCGCCGGCCCGAGGCCGGCGAGGGTCTCGATCTGCACCGCTCCGTCCATCTGCGGGACGGGCACGACGTGCGGGATCGCGAGGGTCGGCACGCCGGCGGCGGTGGCCGAGCGCACTCCGGCCGGGGAGTCCTCGAGGGCGACACAGGCGGCGGGCGGCACGTCGAGCAGGCGGGCCGCGGTGAGGTAGGGTTCCGGGTCGGGCTTGCCACGGTGCACCTGGTCCCCCGTGACCATCCCCCGGAAGGCGCCGGGCGGCAGCGTCCCCACCACCGTGTCGGCGAGCGAGCGCCACGACATCGTCACGAGGACGGACGGCACCCCTACCCGCTTGAGGTCCCGGAGCAGCTCGCGCGCTCCCGGGCGCCAGGGGACGTCGAGCCGGACCTGCTCGATCACCCGCCCGAGCAGGGCGTGCACGACCTCGGGGACGGTGAGCGGCAGGCCGGTCCGTTCGAGGATGATGCCGGCGGAGACCTCCAGGGCGTTCCCGACCAGCGACTGCGCGTCCTCGTACGTCCACACGCCGCCGTGCTCGGTGACGAGCTCGTGCTCGGCACGCATCCAGTAGGGCTCGGTGTCGACGAGGGTGCCGTCCATGTCCCACAGCACGGCGGCCGGCAGGTTCCTTCGGTCCATCTCAGTCCTCGGGGTCGTAGGCCAGGTTGGCCGACAGCCAGCGCTCGGCCTCGGCCAGCGTCCAGCCCTTGCGCTCGGCGTAGTCGGCGACCTGGTCGCGACCGAGCCGGCCCACGACGAAGTACTGCGACTGGGGGTGGGAGAAGTACCAGCCCGAGACGGAGGCCCCGGGCCACATGGCCATCCCATCGGTCAGCTCGATGCCGGTGTTGGCCTGTACGTCGAGCAGCGACCAGAGCGTGCGCTTCTCGGAGTGCTCGGGGCAGGCCGGGTAGCCCGGAGCCGGGCGGATCCCGGTGTACTGCTCCTTGATGAGCTGCTCGTTGGTGAGGTGCTCGTCGGGTGCGTAGCCCCAGAACTCCCTGCGGACACGCTCGTGCATCCGCTCGGCGAAGGCCTCGGCCAGCCGGTCGGCCACGGCCTCGAGGAGGATGGCGTTGTAGTCGTCGAGGTCCTTCCGGTAGGCCGCCACCCGGTCCTGCACGCCGAGCCCGGCGGTGACCGCGAAGGCGCCGACGTAGTCCCGTATGCCGCTCTCCTTGGGCGCGATGAAGTCGCCGAGCGAGCGGTTCGGGATCCCCTCACGGTGCTGGCCCTGTTGGCGCAGGTTGTGCAGCACGACGTGCGGCTCCCGACGGCTCTCGTCGAGGTAGACCTCGACGTCGTCGCCGACCGCGTTCGCCGGGAAGAGGCCGATGACGGCGTTGGCGCGCAGCCACTTCTCGTCGATGGCTCGGTCGAGCATCGCCTGCGCGTCGTCGTAGAGCTTGCGTGCCGCGGGGCCGCTCGCCGGGTTGTTGAGGATGTCCGGGAAGGAGCCCTTCATCTCCCAGGCGTTGAAGAACGGCTGCCAGTCGATGTAGCGGCGGATCTCGTCGAGCGGGTAGTCGTGGAAGACCCGCACGTGCTGGGACGCGCCGCGCCGACCGGTGATCGGCGAGACGTCGTGGTCCTGCTGGAGCAGCATCCGGGGCCGCGGCGGCTGGTGGTCCGTCCAGTCGATC
>DASSTN010000012.1:0-14118 GCA_035707905.1 Intrasporangium sp. | reverse complement strand
AAGGGCGACCAGTTCGTCCTCAACAAGTAACGACGCGGCGGGACCTACCCCCATGGATGTGCACTACCTTCTCCAGCTCGTCCTGAACGGCCTGTTCGTCGGCGCGTTCTACGGGCTCGTGGCCCTCGGCTACTCGATGGTGTACGGCATCATCAAGCTGCTGAACTTCGCCCACGGCGACATCTACATGCTCGGTGCGTTCGCGGGCTACACGATGCTGACCATCGGGGCGGGTGCCCTCGGGGGTGGGTCCCTCGTCGCGCTCGTCGTCATCCTCGTCATCGCGATGGTGCTGACGGGCTCGATCGGTCTCGTCCTCGAGCGGGTCGCGTACCGGCCGCTGCGGAGCGCGCCCCGACTGTCCGTGCTCATCACGGCGGTCGGGGCGAGCTTCGCCCTCGAGTACGGCATCGCCGTCGGCTACGGCCCGAACCCGCGGGTCTACCCGGTCGGGTTCGGCAACGGTGCCGTCGACATCTTCGGCGCCCGGCTGACCTACGCCCAGCTGTTCATGATGCTCGTCGCCATCGGCCTCATGATCGGGCTCGACCTCTTCGTGAGGCGCACCCGCTCCGGGCGAGCGATGCGGGCCATCTCCCAGGACCCCAAGGCGTGCCTGCTCATGGGCATCAACGTCGACAACGTCATCTCCCGCACGTTCTTCATCGGCTCTGCCCTCGCGGGTGCGGCCGGTGTCATGGCGGGCGCGTACTACGGCAAGGTCGACTTCCTCATGGGCTTCATCATCGGCCTCAAGGCGTTCACCGCTGCCGTCATCGGCGGCATCGGCAACCTGCGCGGCGCCGTCCTCGGTGCCGTCGTCCTCGGCCTGCTCGAGTCGTTCGGCACCGCGCTGCTCGGCAGCGAGTGGCGTGACGTCTTCGCCTTCGGCTTCCTCATCCTCTTCCTGACCGTGCGGCCGACAGGCCTGCTCGGCGAGCGCGTGACGGAGCGTGTCTGATGACCAACGAACGACTCGACACCCCCGCCCCCGACGAGCCCTCGGGCTTCGTCCGCGCCCTCGACGATCGCGGTGACACGACGGTCGGCACCGTCGGCCACGGCCTGGCGCCGGCGAAGACGGCGCGGGCCAACCCGGTCAGCCGCGTCATCGGGCACCCGCTCTTCGGCTGGATCGTCATCGCCCTCGCCGTCGCGCTGCCCTTCATCAACTCGTCGTCCTACGCGATCCGGATCTCGACCGACGCGCTGATCTTCATCATGCTCGCGGTCGGCCTCAACGTCGTCGTGGGCTACTGCGGGCTGCTCGACCTCGGCTACGCCGCGTTCTTTGCGATCGGTGCGTACACCTCGGGCGTGCTCAGCACGACCCTGGGCTGGCCCATCATCCTGACGATCCCCTTCGTCATCGTCGCGGCCGTCCTCGGTGGGCTCCTCATCGGCGGACCGACCCTCCGCCTGCGCAGCGACTACCTCGCCATCGTCACCCTCGGCTTCGGCGAGATCATCAGGATCACCGCCAACAACCTCGACTTCACCGGTGGCCCGAACGGCGTCTTCGGCATCCCCGACTTCGGTGACTTCGGCGACTACCGCGCCGACATCACGACCTACTGGATCGTGGTCGTCGTCGTCGGTCTCGCCGTCCTCGCCTCGTCCCGGCTCGGCCGGGGCCGGCTGGGGCGTGCCTGGCGCTTCGTGCGCGAGGACGAGGACGCGGCGGAGGCGATGGGCATCCACACCTACAAGGTCAAGTTCGCGGCCTATGTCACGGGTGCCATCTTCGGCGGGCTGGCAGGTGTCCTCTTCGCCGTCCACCAGACCGCCATCTCCCCGCCGAGCTTCAACTTCCTCTGGTCGGCCCTGATCCTCATGGCCGTCGTCCTCGGCGGCATGGGCTCGACGCCGGGCGTCGTCGTCGGCGCGATCATCATCTCGCTGCTGCCCGAGCTGCTCCGCGGGGCCGAGAACTGGCGCTACCTGATCTTCGGTGTGCTGCTCATCGTCGTGATGATCTTCCGGCCCCAGGGGATCTGGCCGCACCGCGTCGAGGAGAAGCCGGCGCGTCGCCGACGTCGCCGCTCCGCATCCGACCCCCAGGAGGTGTCGCAGTGACGAGCCCAGCCGTGTCCCAGACCCGCTCGCGGGAGGACTCCCCGGTGCTGCTCCACGTCGACGGGCTCACGGTCGCCTTCGGCGGCGTCACGGCCGTCAACGGCCTGAGCTTCGATGTGCACCGTGGCGAGGTCATCTCCGTGATCGGCCCGAACGGTGCCGGCAAGACCAGCGCCTTCAACTGCATCACCGGCTTCTACAAGCCGACTGCCGGCCTGATCCGCTTCGACGGCGCCGACATCACCGGGAAGCGGCCGGCGCTCATCGCGGCCCGAGGGGTGGCGCGGACGTTCCAGAACCTGCGCCTCTTCGGCGAGCTGACCGTGCTCGACAACGTCCGGGCCGGGATGCACGTCCGGATCCGCCAGAACGCGTTCGACGCGATCCTGCACACCCCGCGCTACCGGCGCAGCGAGCAGGCCGCGACGGACGAGGCGAACCGCTGGCTCGACTTCGTCGGCTCGCGTGGCAACCGTGGCGCCGAGGTGCGCAATCTGCCCTATGGCGAGCAGCGTCGCGTCGAGATCGCCCGGGCCCTCGCTCGCGAGCCGAAGATGCTGCTCCTCGACGAGCCCGCGGCGGGTCTGAACCACGGCGAGAAGGCAGCGCTGCTCGACCTGCTCCGCCGGATCAGCGACCTCGGCATCGCCGTCGTCCTGATCGAGCACGACATGGGGCTCGTCATGGACGTCTCCGAGCGGATCGTGGTGCTCAACTACGGCAAGGAGATCGCCGACGGCACGCCGGAGCAGATCCGGACCGACCCGGCGGTCATCGAGGCCTACCTCGGCGCAGACGACGCCGAAGCCCAGCAGGAGGCCGAGCGGGTCGCTCACAGCAGCGACGCGCAGCTCTTCCACGACGTGCCGACCCGCGAGGAGGACCGGTGACGAACGTCCTCGAGGTCAAGGACCTCGTCGTCAACTACGGCAAGGTCGAGGCGCTCAAGGGCCTCAGCCTCACCGTCGGGGCGGGCGAGACCGTCTCCCTGCTCGGCAACAACGGGGCCGGCAAGTCGACCACGGTCGGCACGATCTCCGGGATCGTGCGGGCCGCGAGCGGCACGGTCACCGCGTTCGACAAGGACGTGACGAACGCCAAGCCGTGGGACCTCGTCGAGATGGGCATCGTCCACGTGCCCGAGGGGCGGCGGATCTTCTCGCGCCTCACGGTCCACGAGAACCTCCAGATCGGCGGCTACAGCGTCACCGACGGGAAGAAGATCGACACCCGGATCAAGGAGGTCTACGAGCTGCTTCCACGGCTCGCCGAGCGGCGCAACCAGCAGGGCGGCACCCTCTCCGGCGGCGAGCAGCAGATGCTCGCGATCGGTCGGGCGATGATCGCGGCGCCCCGGCTGCTCATGCTCGACGAGCCGTCGATGGGCCTCGCGCCGCTCATGGTCGCCCAGGTCATGGAGGTCGTGCGCTCCATCACCGCCCAGGGCACCGCGGTGCTGCTCATCGAGCAGAACGCCCGGGCCGCGCTCAAGGTCGCGAGCCGGGGCTACGTCCTCGACTCGGGCGTCGTGACGATCGAGGGCTCCGCGGACGAGCTGCGGGCCGACCCGCGGGTTGTGGAGGCCTACCTTGGCGCGTGAGCTGCCCGTCGAGTTCGTGACGGACGACTACCACACCGGCGGCGAGCCGTTCCGGATCGTCGGTGCGGGCGCCGTGCCGCTCAGCGGCGCGACCGTCGCCGACAAGCGCGTCGCGGCCATCGCCAGCGAGAAGGTCCAGCACGTGCGGCAGCTGCTCTGCAGCGAGCCCCGCGGGCACGCCGACATGTACGGCGGCTTCGTCACCGAGCCCGACGACGACGGCGCCGACCTCGGCGTCCTCTTCTGGCACAAGGACGGCTTCTCCACCGCCTGCGGGCACGGCACCATCGCCCTGGGCACCTGGGCGGTCGAGACCGGGCTCGTGCCCCGACAGGACTCCGGCACCCGGGACGTCGTCATCGATGTCCCGTCCGGGCGGGTCACTGCGCGAGTCGCCTTCTGCGACGGCGAGATCCGCGACGTCTCGTTCATCAATGTGCCGAGCTGGGTCCACGCGCGGGGTGTCGACGTGGTGACCGACCGTGGCGCGCTGACCTGCGACATCGTCTTCGGCGGAGCGATGTATGCCGCTGTCCCGGCGTCCGCCGTCGGGTTGCGAGTACAGCCTGCCGACCTCTCCGAGCTGATCCGCACCGGGCGCCACATCAAGGACCGGCTCAACGCGGTCCACGCAGCCGAGCACCCGAGCGACCCCCGGCTCTCGGGGATCTACGGGACGATCTTCTACGAGGACGTCGCGCCCGACGACGCGGCCGCTGCGTCCCCCTTCGAGGGGCTGACGGCCGATGGGGCGGTGCACCAGCGCAACGTCGTGATCTTCGCGGACGGCGAGGTCGACCGCTCGCCGTGCGGATCCGGCACGGCCGCCCGGGTGGCCCAGCTGACCCTCGAGGGGCGGCTGCGGGACGGCGAGGTCCTCGTGCACGACTCGATCGTCGGCAGCCGCTTCCGGGCACGCGCCGTCGAGCGGGTCAGCGTCGACGGCCACGAGGCGGTCGTCCCCGAGGTGACGGGGACCGCGCACCGGTTCGGCCACGGCTCGTTCGTCGTCGACCCACGGGACGCCCTCGTCCCGGGCTTCGTCCTGCGGTGAGCTGACGGTTCGAGAGACAGGGGAGCAACGATGAGCACACGGGTCAGGGACGTGGAGGTGCCACTCCGGCTGCCGAACTTCGATAACCGGGCGAACCTGCGACAGCAGGTCGCCGACACGCTCCGCGCGCTGCTCATCACCGGCCAGATGCGACCCGGGCACGTCTACTCGGCACCGAAGCTGGCGGCCGAGTTCGGCGTCTCCGCCACGCCCGTCCGCGAGGCGATGCTCGACCTCGTGAGCGAGGGCCTCGTCGAGGTCGTCCGCAACAAGGGCTTCCGCGTCACCGAGCTCGACGACCACGAGCTCGACGCGCTCGCCGAGCTGCGCGGCCTCATCGAGGTCCCGGTCATGGGCATGGTTGCCGAGCAGTGCGAGGGTCCGATCGCGACCGCGGTCGAGAAGCTGCGTCCGCTGGCCCGCCGGATCACCAAGGCGGCCGCCACGAACGATCTCATCACCTACACGGAGGCGGACAACGAGTTCCACACCCGCTTCCTCGCGCTGCACGGCAACGAGCACGTCGTCGCCGTCGTCCGCGACATGCGCCACCGCTCCCGGCTCTACGGGCTCGAGGCCCTCGCGGCCGCCGGCGTCCTCGCCCAGCTCTCCGAGGAGCACGAGCAGATGGTCGACGCCGCCCTCCGCCGTGACGCGGACGAGATGCGCCAGCTCATGACCCAGCACATCGGCCACATTCGGTCCACCTGGGCCGGCCGCGCCACGGCCGCCACGGCAGCGGACGACTGAGCCGGGTCACCAGCCGCGGTCGCGCCACTCCTGCAGATGCGGCCGCTCCGCGCCGAGCGTCGAGTCGTCCCCGTGTCCGGGGTAGAACCACGTGTCGTCGCCGTAGACGTCGAAGACACGAGTCGTCACGTCGTCGATGAGCGACGCGAAGCTCTGCCCGGGCCGGCTCGTCGCGCCGACCCCACCCGGGAAGAGCGAGTCGCCGGTGAAGAGGTGGACCCGGCCGTCCTCGTCCCGGTAGGCGAGGGCGATCGAGCCCGGAGTGTGGCCGCGCAGGTGGATGACGTCGAGGTCGACGTCCCCGAAGGAGATCCGGTCGCCCTGTCCGACCGGCACGTCGACGGGGACGGGCAGGGCCTCGGCGTCCTCGCGGCCGGCGACCGTCCGTGCCCCGGTGCGGGCGACGACGTCCGGCAGCGCCCGCACGTGGTCCCAGTGCTGGTGCGTCGTCACGACGGTCCCGAGACCGCCGCCGCCGGACTCGACGACGAGCGCCATGATCCGGTCGGGCTCGTCGGCGGCGTCGATGAGCAGCTGCTCTCCGGTGGCGTGCGAGGTGAGGAGATAGACGTTGTTGTGCATCTCCGAGACGGCAAGCTTGCGGATGGTCAGGCGGCCCAGCTCGCGGACGTCCGCGGGGCCGCCCGGCTTGACGGCGCCGGTGTAGGCCATGTCAGAACCCCGTCGGCAGCTCGGGCACCGTGCCCTCCGCGGTGACGTCGCGAGGGTCCTGGCGGAGCAACCAGAGCAACATGCCGGCCCGGGGCCCCTTGACGGTGGTGCCGCCGTCGCCGACCACCAGGTGGTCGCCCTCCGAGGTCTCGATGGTCAGGCCGGGTGCCCCGTCCGTCGCGTTCAGCCTCTTCGCCGCGTCGCGGAGGAAGAGCTCGGAGAGGTCGTCATTGCCGATGTCCTCGAAGCCGAACCCGGCGTCGAGGTCGATGTGGTGGATCACGACCTCGCGCAGGCGCATGAACGGCAGCCGCGCCGCGTAGACCCGCTCGCCGCCCGGCGTCCGCTCGAAGGTGACGTCCTTGAGCTCGTGCGGGTGGATCGCCTCGAGGAACGGCGCCAGCTCCGCGGCGGAGTGGCGCACGTCGTCGACGAGCTCCCGCGCGGAGCGGCGCGCCCCCGCCTCGATCTCCGCGTCGCGCTCGGCCTGGCCGGCATACATCGTCTCGCCCGAGCCGCTGGTCGCGGCGCGGGCGGCCCGGGCGATGCCGTCCGCGTTGCGCGCGATGTGCGTCAGCACGTGGCCCCGGCTCCAGCCCTCGCAGAGGGACGGCCCCCGCACGTCCTCGTCGGTGAGGGACGCGGCAGTCGTCATGAGGCGGTCGGTCTGCTCGTTCACGAGCAGGGCGGTCACGTCACTTTGGTCCATGGGACTCCTTTCCGAGGGCTTCCGACAGGGCGAGGGCCGCGCCGACGAGGGTCAGGTGGGAGAACGCCTGCGGGAAGTTGCCGACCATACGGTTGCCGACGGGGTCGTACTCCTCGGAGAGCAGGCCCACGTCGTTGCACAGGCCGACGAGCCGGTCCATCAGGGCCGTGGCCTTCTCGACCATACCCGCCTTGGCGTAGGCCTGGACGAGCCAGAACGAGCAGGCGAGGAAGGGGTGCTCGCCACCGGCGAGGCCGTCGACGCCGGACTCGGTGCGGTAGCGCAGGACGAGACCGTGCGGCATCAGGTCACGCTCCACCGCCCGGATCGTGCCGATCATCCGGGGGTCGTCGCCGGCGATGAACCCGACGCTCGACATGACGAGGAGCGACGCGTCCACCTCGGTGGAGCCGTAGTGCTGGACGAACGTCTGGCGGTCCTCGTCCCACCCGTTCGTCATGACCTCGTCGCGGACCTTGTCGCGCAGGTCGCGCCACTTGTCGACCGGACCGGGGAAGCCGAACTCCTCGACCGCCCGGACCGCCCGGTCGAAGGCGGCCCACACCATGACCCGCGAGTGGGTGAACTTGCGAAGGGGGCCGCGGATCTCCCACAGGCCGTTGTCCGCTTCCTCCCACCGGTCGGCGAGGTGCTCCACGAGCGCGAGCTGCAGGGCCCACGCCTCCCGGTTCTCCTCCATGCCGCGCAGCCGCGCGTCGTGGAGCGCGATCATGACCTCGCCCAGGACGTCCGTCTGCCGCTGGTCGACCGCAGCGTTGCCGACCCGGACCGGGCGGGAGGAGGCGTAGCCGGGCAGGAAGTCGAGCGTGCGCTCCGGCAGCTCACGGCTGCCGTCGACGCAGTACATGATCTGCAGGTCCTCGGGGTCTCCCGCCACCGCACGCATGAGCCAGCCCCGCCACAGCTTGGCCTCGTCCGTGTAGCCGCAACCGACGAGCGCCTCGAGGGTGAGGGCCGCGTCGCGGAGCCAGCAGTAGCGGTAGTCCCAGTTGCGCTCCCCGCCGAAGTCCTCCGGCAGCGACGTCGTCGCCGCCGCGACGATGCCCCCGGTCACCCCGTGGCTGAGCAGCCGCAGGACGAGGAGCGAACGCAGGACGGCCGGGGCGTAGGGCCCGTCGTACCTGGCACGCCGGATCCACTCGTTGCTCGCCTCCAGGGTCTGCTCGACCCGGCTGCGCACGGTAAGCGGCGCGGGCACGGGCAGGTGGCTGCGGAACCAGGTCGTCGAGAAGGTGAGGATGTCGTCGGCCGCCACGTCGAACTCGTCCACGTGCCGGCCGTCCTCGGACCGGGGGAGCCGGGTGCCGCGCAGGACGAGCATGTCGGGGCCGGCGATGGCCGTGATGATGCGGGTCTCCCGGCCCTCGCGGTCCTCGGTGTGCCGGGTGATCCAGGGACGGGTCCTGCCGTAGCCGAACCGGACAATCCACTCGTGCCGCATCCGCACGGTGCCCTCGATACCCTCCACGATCCGCAGGACGTCGGCGCGCTGGTCGGCGACCGGCATGAGGTCGATGACCCGCACCTTGCCCGTGTCGGTCTCGTGGATCGTCTCGAGGATGAAGCTCCCCTCGAGGTAGCGCCGCGTGCTCCGGGCGTTCGGGTCGGTCGGCCCGAGCAGCCAGCGCCCGTTCTCGGGGGTGCCGAGGAGCGCCGCGAAGCAGGCGTGGGAGTCGAAGCGGGGCAGGCACAACCAGTCGATCGAGCCCTGCCGGCTCACGACAGCGGCCGTGCCGAGGTCGCCGAGCACGGCGTAGTCCTCGATGGGCGTCGACGTCACCTCAGCCATGACACCTGAGTATGCCGCTCAGCGGGCTCCCGCGCCGGGGCGCGCTCCCGCAGGTGGTCGTCTCCGGCCCCGGGTCCGCGGTCGCGAGGCGGGCAGTGTCGGTGGGGACACTTACCATGGAGCCCGTGACTGCCAAGGCCCCGACCAACCAGCACGCCCTCGTCGTCAGAGGCGCGCGCGAGCACAACCTCAAGGACATCTCCGTCGACCTGCCTCGCGACAGTCTCATCGTCTTCACCGGCCTCTCCGGCTCGGGCAAGTCCTCCTTGGCGTTCGACACGATCTTCGCCGAGGGCCAGCGCCGCTACGTCGAGTCGCTGTCGGCCTACGCCCGGCAGTTCCTGGGCCAGATGGACAAGCCGGACGTCGACTTCATCGAGGGCCTGTCTCCGGCCGTGTCGATCGACCAGAAGTCGACGAACCGCAACCCGCGCTCGACCGTGGGCACCATCACCGAGGTCTACGACTACCTACGGCTCCTCTTCGCCCGCGCCGGCCGGCCGCACTGCCCGGTCTGTGGCGAGCCGGTGACGAAGCAGACGCCGCAGCAGATCGTCGACCAGCTGCTCACCCTGCCCGAACGCACCAAGTTCCAGGTCCTCGCGCCGGTCGTGCAGGGCCGCAAGGGCGAGTTCGTCGACCTCTTCGCGGAGCTGCAGACCAAGGGCTTCGCCCGGGCTCGCGTCGACGGCGAGGTCGTGACCCTCACCGAGCCGCCCAAGCTGGAGAAGCAGCGCAAGCACACCATCGAGGTCGTCGTCGACCGGCTAGTGGCCAAGGGCGACGACGCGGGCGCGAAGCGGCGCCTCACCGACTCGATCGAGACGGCGCTCGGGCTGGCGGGCGGCATCGTCCTCGTCGACTTCGTCGACCGCGAGGCCTCCGATCCCGAGCGGCAGCGCCGCTTCTCCGAGAAGATGGCCTGCCCCAACAACCACCCCCTTGCCATGGACGAGGTCCAGCCCCGGTCCTTCTCCTTCAACTCGCCGTTCGGGGCCTGCCCGACCTGCACCGGCATCGGCACGGAGCTCGAGGTCGACCCCGACCTCATCGTGCCCGACCCCGACCTCTCCCTCGCCGACGGGGCGATCGCCCCATGGGCACAGGGCTCCGGCTCCGCCGAGTACTTCCAGCGCGTCATGAGCGGGCTGGCCGACGACCTCAAGTTCTCCATGGACACGCCGTGGCGCTCGCTGCCGCAGCGGGCCAAGGAGGCGCTGCTCCACGGGCAGAACTACAAGGTCCACGTCCGCTACCGCAACCGCTACGGCCGGGAGCGCTCCTACACCACTGGCTTCGAGGGAGTCGTCCCGTTCATCAAGCGCCGGCACTCCGAGACCGATTCGGACTGGAGCCGCGAGCGCTACGAGGGGTTCATGCGCGAGGTCCCGTGCCCGACGTGCAAGGGGGCCCGGCTCAAGCCCGAGTCGCTGGCCGTGCTCGTCGGCGGGCGCAGCATCGCCGACGTGTGTGCCCTGTCCATCGACGAGACGAAGGCGTTCCTCGACGCCGTCGAGCTGTCGCCCCGCGAGCGCCAGATCGCCGAGCGCGTCATCAAGGAGATCCAGGCTCGGCTCGGCTTCCTGCTCGACGTCGGTCTCGACTACCTGTCGCTGAACCGACCGGCCGCCACGCTCTCCGGCGGCGAGGCCCAGCGGATCCGCCTCGCCACCCAGATCGGGTCGGGGCTCGTCGGCGTGCTCTACGTGCTCGACGAGCCCTCGATCGGCCTGCACCAGCGTGACAACCACCGGCTCATCGAGACGCTGACGCGGCTGCGCGACCTCGGCAACACCCTCATCGTCGTCGAGCACGACGAGGACACGATCGAGACGGCCGACTGGGTCGTCGACATCGGCCCGGGCGCCGGCGAGCACGGCGGCCAGGTGGTCCACTCCGGCACGGTCGCCGACCTGCTGGAGCACCCGGACTCCCTCACCGGCCAGTACCTCTCAGGACGCCGTGAGATCCCGACGCCCGAGGTCCGACGCGGCCACGACGGGCGTGAGCTCACGGTGCGCGGCGCTCGCGAGAACAACCTGCAGAACGTCGACGTCAGCTTCCCGCTCGGCAACCTCGTCGCCGTCACCGGAGTGTCCGGTTCGGGGAAGTCCACCCTCGTCAACGACATCCTCTACAACGTGCTCGCCAACAAGCTCAACGGCGCGCGGCACGTGCCCGGCCGGCACAAGACGGTGACCGGGCTCGACCAGCTCGACAAGGTCGTCCACGTCGACCAGAGCCCGATCGGCCGCACCCCCCGGTCCAACCCGGCGACCTACACCGGGGTCTTCGACCACATCCGCCGGCTCTTCGCGGAGACCACAGAGGCGAAGATCCGCGGCTACCAGCCGGGCCGGTTCTCCTTCAACGTCAAGGGCGGCCGCTGCGAGGCATGCTCCGGCGACGGCACCATCAAGATCGAGATGAACTTCCTGCCGGACGTCTACGTCCCGTGCGAGGTGTGCCACGGTGCGCGCTACAACCGCGAGACGCTCGAGGTGCACTTCAAGGGCAAGACGATCGCCGACGTCCTCGACATGCCGATCGAGGAGGCCGCCGACTTCTTCGAGGCGGTGCCGGCCATCTCCCGCCACCTGCGCACCCTCAACGACGTCGGCCTCGGCTACGTCCGGCTCGGGCAGCCCGCGCCGACGCTCTCGGGCGGCGAGGCACAGCGTGTCAAGCTCGCGAGCGAGCTGCAGAAGCGCTCCTCGGGGCGCACGATCTACGTGCTCGACGAGCCGACGACCGGCCTGCACTTCGAGGACATCCGCAAGCTCCTCGCCGTGCTGCAGGGCCTCGTCGACAAGGGCAACAGCGTCATCGTCATCGAGCACAACCTCGACGTCATCAAGAACGCCGACTGGATCATCGACCTGGGGCCCGAGGGCGGTTCCCGAGGGGGCACCATCGTTGCGACCGGGACGCCCGAGGAGGTGGCGCAGGTCGAGGCGAGCCACACGGGCCGGTTCCTCGCACCCATCCTGGCGCGCACCGCCCGCTCCAGCGAGAGGGCGAGCCGCACGAGGTCCAAGCGTGCTGCCTCCTCGGCGGCCCGCCCCTCGAGCCGGTCCACGAAGCGAAAGGCATCCGCATGACCCAGGCACAGGGCAAGGACGACCGCCGAGCGGCGACGTCGCGCCGGGCGGTCCTCGCGGGCGGGGCGATGGTCGCGGGCACTGCTGCCCTGGCCGCCTGCGGCACCAGCGCGCCGCGCACCTCCGCCGGACAGGGTGCCGGCGGTGCCTCGCCGAGCTCGGTGAGCGGCATACCGACCTCGGACGTCCCCGTCTCGGGGGGCAAGGTCATCGTGGACGCCCGGGTGGTGGTCACCCAGCCCGCGGCGGGCACGTTCAAGGCGTTCGACGCCATCTGCCCCCACGCGGGCTGCGAGGTCAGCGACATCGTCAAGAACGTCATCTACTGCCCATGCCACGGCAGCACGTTCGACGCGACCACGGGCGCGCACATCGCGGGCCCGAGCCCGCGGGGCCTGACGCCGTTGGCCGTCACCGTCTCGGGGTCCACGATCGCGGTGCAGTGACGGGTTCGGGGCGTGTCCGCCCGCCCTCCTAGAGTGGGGGTGTGCCGGACCCCTCGACCTACCGCCCCAAGCCCGGGGAGATCCCGGTCGACCCCGGCGTCTACCGCTTCCGCGACCAGCACGGTCGGGTCATCTATGTCGGCAAGGCGAAGTCGCTGCGGCCGCGGTTGTCGTCCTACTTCCAGGACATCACCGCGCTGCACCCCAGGACCGCCACGATGGTCACCACGGCGGCATCCGTCGAGTGGACCGTGGTCCGCACCGAGGTCGAGGCGCTCGCCCTCGAGTACTCCTGGATCAAGGAGTTCGACCCCCGCTTCAACGTCAAGTACCGCGACGACAAGTCCTACCCCTTCCTCGCGGTCACCATGGGGGAGGAGTTCCCACGGGCCCAGGTGATGCGCGGCGCGAAGCGCAAGGGCACCCGCTACTTCGGGCCCTACGGCCATGCCTGGGCGATCCGCGAGACCCTCGACCTGCTGCTGCGCGTCTTCCCGATCCGCACCTGCTCGAGCGGGGTCTTCCGGCGGGCGCACGCGAGCGGGCGGCCCTGCCTCCTCGGCTACATCGACAAGTGCTCGGCGCCCTGCGTCGGGCGGGTCACCGCCGAGGAGCACCGCGCCATCGCCGAGGAGTTCTGTGAGTTCATGTCCGGCAACACGAGCCGCTTCGTCAAGCGCCTCGAGACCCGGATGCGCGAGGCGGCCGCCGAGCTGGACTTCGAGCAGGCGGCCCGGCTCCGCGACGACATCGCGGCCCTCACCAAGGCGCTCGAGAAACAGACCGTGGTGCTCGGGGACGCGACGGACGCCGATGTCTTCGGGATCGCGGACGACCCCCTCGAGGCGGCCGTGCAGGTCTTCCACGTGCGGGGCGGTCGGATCCGGGGCCAGCGCGGCTGGGTCGTGGAGAAGGAGAGCGAGGACCTGCCGACCCTCGTCGGCCACCTGCTCCAGCAGGTGTACGGCGACGCCGACACCGTCCCGAAGGAGGTCCTCCTGCCGGTCCTGCCGGCCGACGCCGAGGCGACCCGCGAGTGGCTCTCCGGGCTGCGTGGCTCCACGGTCGACCTGCGCGTCCCGCAGCGTGGTGACAAGAAGACCCTCATGGAGACGGTGACCCGCAACGCCCAGCAGTCCCTGGCCCGGCACAAGGTGGCCCGCGCCGGCGACCTCACGCTGCGCAGCCAGGCCCTGCAGGAGCTCCAGGAGGCGCTCGACCTCGACGAGGCGCCCCTCCGCATCGAGTGCTACGACGTCAGCCACGTCCAGGGCACCAACGTCGTCGCCAGCATGGTCGTCTTCGAGGACGGCCTGCCGCGCAAGAGCGAGTACCGCCGCTTCATCGTCCGCGGCGCGTCCGTGGAGCTCGGTGACGGTCCCGCCACCATCGATGACACGGCCGCCATGCGCGAGGTCCTGGGCCGCCGCTTCCGGCGCTACCTCGAGGAGGCCGAGGGAGCCGGCGACCTGGACCTGCAGGCCGGTGTGGTGGGGGAGGCGGCGGCAGAGGTGGCGCCGCCGGGGGGGCAGAACGGCAGCGCGGCGAAGGTGGGGCAGGGCGCCCCTGACGAGGGGCCGGGTGCCGCGGACGAGGAGCAGGACGGGCGACGCAGTGGGCCGATCGACCCAGACACCGGCCGTCCCCGGCGCTTCGCCTACCCGCCGAGCCTCGTCGTCGTCGACGGTGGGCTGCCGCAGGTCAACGCCGCGCAGGCCGTCCTCGACGAGCTCGGCATCGAGGAGGTCGCGCTCGTCGGGCTGGCCAAGCGTCTCGAGGAGGTCTGGCTGCCCGGGCACGACTACCCGGTCATCCTGCCCCGCACGAGCGAGGGGCTCTACCTGCTCCAGCGCCTGCGCGACGAGGCGCACCGCTTCGCCATCACGTTCCACCGGCAGCG
>DASSTN010000011.1:0-2035 GCA_035707905.1 Intrasporangium sp. | reverse complement strand
GCGACGTCGACGAAGCCCGATGCCCCGGGGGCGAGCTTCGCCAAGTTCGACCAGGACGTCGCCGCGCAGCGCGACGCGGCCAGCCACGGCGCCATCGAGCGCATCGACGGCCTCGGCGGCACGGCACCGGCCTACGCCGTGGGGATCGGGCTGCTGTCGCTCATCGCGTGCTGGCTCATCATCCGGGGCATCGGCAAGCGGCTCGAGGAGTACGCATGAGCAGGACGGTGCGAGTGGGACGGGCCGTGCGAGCCATCGTCGCAACGGCGGCGCTGGCGAGCCTCGCGGCCTGCTCCGGTGTGACCTATGCCAAGACACCGGTGCCGACCAAGTCGGCCGCACCCGCCACCAAGCCGCCCGCCGCAGCCACCCCGGTCAGCTGCAGCAACCCGCTGCAGTCCTACGACCCGCTGCCGAGCATCCCGGCCTCGTCGCAGATCAACGACCCCGGGGTCCGCAAGATCCTCGACCGTGGCTACCTCATCGTCGGCGTCTCGGCCGACACCTACCTCTTCGGTGCCCGAGACCCCTTGAGCGGCAAGCTCGAGGGCTTCGACATCGACCTCGCCAAGGCGGTCGCCAAGAGCCTCTTCGGCAGTGAGGACAAGCTGCGCCTGCGGGTCATCACGGCCGCGCAGCGCATCCCGCTGCTCCAGAACCATGAGGTCGACATGGTCGCCCGCAACATGACGATCAACTGCGCCCGCTGGGCGGACGTCGCCTTCTCGGCCGAGTACTACCACTCCGGCCAGAAGGTCCTCGTCGCCCGAGGCAACCCGGCCAAGACCCTCGAGGACCTCAAGGGCCAGCGCGTCTGCGCCCCGAAGGACACCTCCAGCCTGGACAACCTCAAGAAGGTGAACGGGCCGATCCCGGTCACCGCCGACACCCACACCGGCTGCCTCGTGCTCTTCCAGCAGGGCAAGGTCGATGCGATCACCGGTGACGACATCGTCCTCGCCGGGCTCGCCGCCCAGGACCCGTATGCCGTCGTCACCTCGGCACGCCCGATCAGCGACGAGCCGTACGGCCTGGCGTTCAACAAGGACGACGTCTACCTCGTGCGTTACGTCAACCGCCTCCTCGCCGACCTCGAGAGGGACGGCGGATGGACCGCGATCTACAACCGCTGGCTCTCCGAGGCCCTCGGCAAGGCACCCGCGCCGCCCAAGGCGGTGTACGGCCGCTGATGACGACTCCCATGCAGGCGCCGCTCGGCGGCGGGGTCCTCGCACCGCCCGCCCCGGGGGCCCTCGGGGTGCCGGTCGACCCCGCCGCCGCCCAGACCTACCTGGGCGCGCTCCGGGTCTGGGTGGCCCAGCGCCGCGCCGACCTCGACGCCGTCGACGCAGCCGTGCTGCGCCTCTCCCCCGACGAGCAGGCAGCCATCACGACCGACCTGACGGTCGCGCTCACCTTCTGGAAGGCGATCAACGACCGCTACGTCCTGCTCGAGACCGTCTTCGACGGCGGGCGCGTCGGGCCCACCGAGGCCGAACGGCTCTCGACCCTCATCCACGGCAGGCTGGGTGGCTCGACGACCGAGACGCTCTCCGTCCCCGGCACCGGCACGCTCGCCGTGACGCTGCCGGAGGCGTGCCGGCTGCTCGACTCGCTGACCCGCACCCTGCAGGCCCGGGCCTCGCTCGCGCCGGGCGTCGCCGAGGCGAGCCAGCGCATCACGGTGCTGCGCCAGACCCTCGAGCGGATCCGCGACCAGCTCCCCCTGGTGCCGATCGGCGGCCAGCGTGACGAGGCGGCCGAGTCGCTCGCGCGGCTCGACCGTCGCCTCGTCGACCTGACCGAGCGTGCCCGCCGGGGCGCGGACACCGGGGGCATCATCGGCCCGCTCGAGATCGACGCCGCCGTCCTCGAGCGTGACCTCATCGTCGCGGCCGCCGAGCGCGCCGAGGCGCAGAAGGACCGCGCCCGGCAGGCACAGCGCGTCGAGGAGCTCGACGCGCGTGCCGAGGCGATCCGGGCCCTGGAGCGCTCCTGCGTCGCCGCGATCGACCCCGCGCCGCACCTCGCCATC
>DASSTN010000010.1:0-13853 GCA_035707905.1 Intrasporangium sp. | reverse complement strand
CGTCGGTCTTCGCGTCGGCCTGTCCCACGCTCCCGTTGCCCTCGACCGCCTGCTCCGAGCGGCTGAAGACGTGGTCGACGAAGCCGTACTCCTTGGCCTCCTCGGCGCTGAACCACCGGTCGCGGTCGGAGTCCTTCTCGATCTGCTCGACGCTCTGCCCGGTGTGCTGCGCGATGAGGTCGGCCATCTGCTTCTTGATGTAGAGCATCTGCTCGGCCTGGATCTTGATGTCGGTCGCCGTGCCGCCGATGCCGCCAGAGGGCTGGTGCATCATGACCCGGGCGTGCGGCGTCGCGTAGCGCTTGCCGCGGGTGCCGGCGGAGAGGAGGAACTGGCCCATCGAGGCGGCCAGGCCCATGGCGACGGTCGCGACGTCGTTGGGGATCCAGTTCATCGTGTCGTAGATCGCCATGCCGGCCGAGATCGAGCCACCCGGGCTGTTGATGTAGAGCCAGATGTCCTTGTCAGGGTCCTCGGCGGACAGCAGGAGCATCTGGGCACAGATGGCGTTGGCGTTCTCGTCACGCACGTCCGAGCCGAGGAAGATGATCCGTTCCTTGAGCAGGCGGTTGTAGATGTGGTCGTCCAGACCACCCGGCATGCCGTTGCCGTTGGCGGAGATGTCCGAGGTCACCTATGTCTCCATCGTCGAAGGTCTCCAGTCACGGCCACGCGAGGTGCGGCCGGCTGGCTCGTCACTGACCCTAACGTCCCCCACCGTCGGGGGATTTCCGGGCACGGGCGTGTTCGCCGTGAGCGCACAAGCTGGGTGGAACAGGCGGTATGCCGCTGGCCGGGCACCAACGGGCACCCGGCCAGCCGCTGTCGTCGGACGCCTACTCGTTGAGCCCGTTGTCGGCGCCCGACTCGATGTTGACCGTGTCCTCCCCGATGCGCGTCTCGAAGTCCTCGGCAGCGCGCCTGTCGTCCATCGCCGCGCTGTTCGCTCCGGTGTTGCCCGCGGCGTGCCGGACGGTGCCCTCGGCGTTGACCTGCCAGTCGCTCGCGCGGTCGGCGCTCGACTCCTCGGTGATCGAGGCGTTGCCCGAGCCACCCGGCTGGGCTGCGTCGACCGCTCCCGCGTTCTCGTCCGCTGCACCGCCGTCGGTCATGAGCATCTCGCTGTCCGCGTCACGGCCCTGGCGCAGCTGCTGCGCCCGCTCGGCCGGCCGGCCCACCTGGTCCTGCTCGACCTGCTCCGCCTCACCCGTCTCGTCGAAGTTGCTCACGTCTGCTCCTCACTGGTCGGTCGGATGCCGGTCGCCGAGCTGGCGACCACCGTGGCCGTACCCCGGGAGCGGACCCGCACACCACCGGTGCGGGTGGCCGATGAGGCCCCGACGTGTGAGAGGCCCCCGACCGGTGAGCGGTCGGGGGCCTCGTCAGCTCAGGGAGAGGGTCAGGCCTGCGCCTGCTCGTCCGAGCCGGCGGTCGCCTCGTCAGCGGGGGCCTCGGCGCCCGCCTCCTCGGCCGCAGACTCAGCACCGGCCTGGTCGGACGCGCCCTCGACCTCGGTCGCCTCGACCTCACCGACCTCGATGGCCTCGTCCTCGTCGTCCTCGGTCCCCGGGACGGCAGCGTTGAGGTCCACAGCGTTGCCCGCCGTGTCCTTGACCGTGACCTTCTCGAGAACGGTGGCGAGCGCCTTGCGCCGGGCGACCTCGGCCACCATCGCGGGGATCTGGCCCTCCTGGTCGACGGACTGGGCGAAGGCGTTCGGGTCCATGCCGTACTGCTGCGAGGTCATGACGAGGAACTCGATGAGCTCCTGCTGGCCGACCTGGACCTCCTCCTGCTCGGCGACGGCGTCGAGGAGCAGCTGGGTCTTCAGGGCCTTCCGGGTGCTCTCGTCGACCTCGGCGCGGTGCTCGTCGTCCTCCAGGCGCCCCTCCTGCTCGAGGTGGGAGTGGATCTCGGCCTCGATGACGCTCTCGGGGACCGGGACGTCGACGCGCTCGAGCATGACGTCGAGGAGCTTGTCGCGGGCCTCGACGCCTTGGCCGAACTTCTTCTCGTTCTCCGCGGCCCGGGCGACGTCCGCGCGCAGGTCGTCGAGGGTGTCGAACTCGGAGGCCAGCTGGGCGAACTCGTCGTCGAGCTCGGGCAGCTCGCGCTCCTTGACCGCCGTGACCGTCACGGTGCACTCGGCCTCCTGGCCAGCGCGGTCGCCGCCGGCGAGCGGCGCCGTGAACGTCTTGGTCTCGTCGGCGGACATCCCGACGAGCGCCTCGTCGAGGCCCTCGAGCATGTTGCCGGACCCGACCTCGTAGGACACGCCCTTGACCGAGTCGACCTCCTCGCCGTCGACCTCGGCGGACAGGTCGAGCGACACGAAGTCGCCGTCCTGCACCGGGCGGTCGACGCCGACAAGGGTGCCGAAGCGGGCACGGAGCGCGTCGAGGCGCTCATCGATGTCGGACTCATCGACCTTGACCTCGTCGACGGTCAGCTCGACGTCGGAGAAGTCGGGCAGCTCGAGCTCGGGGCGCTTGTCGACCTCGACGACGAAGGAGAAGTCGTCACCGTCGCTCATCGGCACCGACAGGTCGCTGATCTCGGGCTGGCCCAGGGGCCGCACCGAGTGCTCCTCGAGGGCCTGGCCGTAGAACTCCGGGAGGGCGTTGTTGACGGCCTCCTCGAGGACGGCCGCGCGGCCGACGCGTTGCTCGATGATCCGAGCGGGGACCTTGCCCTTGCGGAAGCCCGGGACCTGGATGTGCTCACCGATGTGCTTCAACGCCGCATCGAGGCTCGGCTTGAGCTCCTCGAACGGGACCTCGACGGTCATCTTGACCCGGGTCGGGCTGAGGGTCTCGAGCGCACTCTTCACAGCGGGTACTCCATGGCTTGGGGTTGCGGCCGCGGACGGCCTGGGATTCGGGAGTCGGCCACTCACGCGGAGCCACCGGCAGGACGCCATGAGGGCATGACGCACCGACCCACCATGCTAGCCGCCACGCGGGGTGATCGATAAATGCGCCTATGCTCGGCGCCATGTCGGACCTGCCCGCGCCCCTCGGCGACCGCCTCAGGATGCTCCAGCTGCTCACCGGCACCATTGCCGGAGGTGCGGTCCTCGTGGCACTCGCGAGGATCTTCATCGACCCGGCCGCCCCGTGGCCGACGTGGTGGCAGCTCGCCCTCGTGGTCCTCGCCCTCCTCGGCGCGGCAGTCCTGCTGCGTCAGGTCGGCTACGCCGTGCCGGCGCTCCCCGAAGGGCTCCCCCACGAGAACGCCGCCGAGACCAGCGTCCGCTACTTCAGCTCGACCACGGTGCTGCGCGCGGCGCTCTGCGAGGCGCCGGTCTTCATCGCGCTCTTCGTCTCGGTCCTGCCGCCCCGCAGCTGGCTCCCCCTCGTCCTCGCCGTGCCGGGTGCCGTCGCCCTCTTCTGGACCCATGCCTGGCCCTCCCAGCGCACGGCGACCGCCGTGGCCGAGGGCCTGGAGCGCGAGGGCGCGCAGAGCCACCTCGCCGAGGCGCTCGGTCTACGCGGGGCGCGCTGAGCGGCATACCGTATGCCGCTCACCCAGCGCCGCTGGTAGCGCGCGCTTCAGTCCGTGGTCCCGCCGGAGCGCCAGTACTCCCCTGCCTGCCGGTCCAGGAAGCCCTGCTCGACGAGGTAGCGCCGGAGCGCGGCGACGTCGGGGTGGAAGCGGCGGAGCCGGGCGTTGACCTCCACCTCGTCGTAGTGGACGCCCGGCTCGAACTGCTGGGCCAGGTGGTCGAGGACGACGAGGCGCTTGCGCAGCTTGGTGGGGATGGAGCGGAGGCTGCCGTCCTCGGTGAGGAAGGCACGCAGCACGGCGTCGCGGTCCCTGAGGGCATCGAGCAAGGCAGGTCGGTCCATGCCCTCCACGTTAGGCGCGGGACGACCAGTCGCCGAAGTGGTTTACCCGATGTGGCCGAAGGCGTCGGGCAGCGGTTTGCGGTGGCCCAGGCGTGGACGGGGCGCCACCGGTGTGGTGGCGCCCCGTCCGTGGCGAGCGGGCGACGAGAATCGAACTCGCGTAATCAGTTTGGAAGACTGAGGCTCTACCATTGAGCTACGCCCGCGGGGCCCGGTCGTGACCCGGGCCATCGAGGCGCTAGCCTACTGGTCGCGCCCGATCTTGACGAAATCGCCTCGGCCGCATGGCGAGGCGTCCGGAACGGGCCGCGGGGCATGGCGCAGTTTGGTAGCGCGTCCGCTTTGGGAGCGGAAGGTCGCAGGTTCAAATCCTGTTGCCCCGACCGATGTGAGGCCGGGCATCTCGCGACGAAGTCGCTTGATGCGCGGCCTCACACGTGCGGGGCAGGAGGATGCCGGGAGCCGGAGCGGACGCGGCGAGGCACGAGCCGCGAGCGCGACGGCGGCTCCTGTTGCCCCGACCGTAGGTCTCCCCCGCGCCGTCGCGACGAACCAGCGACGGCGTGCCACGACCGATGTGAGGCCGGTCAGACCAGATCGAGACGCAGCTCGTTGATCGTCCGGCCGGCCGCAATTCCCTTCGCCTCGAAGCCATCTCGCGGTCGCCAGTCCGGCCGGTCGACCCGTGCGGCGGTCCATCGGGTGTGCGCCGCCACCTCCGCAAGGACATGCTCGGCGTAGAAGTCCTGGTCGGTGGCGATCAGGACGTGGCCGCCCGGCTTGACGACGCGGGCCAACAGGTCGAGGTTGGTCGGGCTGACGAACCGCCGCTTCGTGTGCTTCTTCTTGCGCCAGGGGTCCGGGAAGAAGAGGTGGATCGCGTCGAAGGTGTCATCGGCCACGCGTTCCTCGAGGAACACGACGGCGTCGCCCTGCTCGATCCGCAGGTTCGGGACTCCCGCCGCATCCGCGTGGGCGAGCATCCGGGCGAGGCCGGGAGTGTGCACGTCCATGGCGATGAGGTCGTGCGAGGGGAAGTGAGCGGCATACGCGATGGCGGCGTGCCCATGGCCGCAGCCGATCTCGAGCACCAGCGGCGCGACCCGGCCGAAGGCGGCCTCCTGGTCGAACGGACCCGGCGGCAGGGCGCGGGCCGGCCCGAGCTGCTCGAGCCGTTCGGTGGTCAGCTGCGACAGCCGACCGCGTCGGACGAAGGTGCGGACCCGAGCAGGCGTCACCTCCGCCGGCAGGTCAGCGGGCACGACGTGTGCCCTGCGGCGGTAGGTCTGGGGCTGCTCGGTCACCGGAGCATCGTAATGACGCGGCGCCCGGTGGCCGTCTGCAGCCCTGTCCCGCACAGGTTGGACCCCGCCGGCCTGTGGACCGGACGGACCCCCTGCCCACCGACCGGTCGGTGCTGCTTCAGCGGCGCCAGATCGTCACGACGGCTCGGTCGTCCCCGTGCCCGGACGCGGCCTGGTCGCAGAGGCGCTGGGCGAGGCCCTCGAAGCCCTTGGTCACGTAGGACTCGGCACGCCCGAGCATCCGGTCGATCCCGTCGACCAGCGCCGTGTCCCGCGCCTCGATGACGCCGTCGCTGTAGAGCACGAGTGCGTCGCCACGCCGCAGCTGGCCTGTCTCGCGCGGGTACTCGGCGTCCTCGATGACACCGAGGAGCGGCCCCCGTCCGCCGGAGAGCATCGTCCAGCGACCGGAACCGGCGAAGAACTGTGCTGCGGCCGGGTGCCCCGCGTAACCGATGGAGAAGGTGCCGTCCTCGAGGTCGATGGCGACGTGGACGGCCGTCGCGAAGCCCTCCGGCCAGCGGAGCCGGAGCAGGTGGTTGTTGGCCGAGCGGAGGAAGCCGCACTCGTTCATCTCACCGAGCAGCCCACCGAGCGCACCGGAGAGCAGGAGGGACCGGGTGCCCGCGTTGCGCCCCTTGCCGGAGACATCGCAGAGCGCGATCTCGAGCGACCGGCCGTCCGTCGACCTCGTCGCGACCACGAAGTCACCCGCGAACCGGTCACCGTACGCGGACTCGAGAGCGACCTCGGCACCCCACGTCGGTGGCAGCGGTGGCAGCTCCCCCTGCGCCCGGAGCCGGTCTCGCATGTCGACGAGCATCGACTCGCCCTTGATGCCGACGAGGCCCACCTCGGATCGCGCCCGCGCGAGCCACATCATGAGGACCATGAGCAGGAAGGTCACGATGAAGGTGCCCACCGTCGCGGCCTTGCGCTCGCCGAGGAGCACCCCCACCACGACGATGTCGATGGCCACCCCGCCGAAGACGACGAGGAGCGGCAGGGGGTCGAGAAACAGACCGGCGCCGACGACGACAAGGGCATAGGCAGCCCACGGCATGTGATGCGGCCACGACAGGACGGCGAAGCCGATGAGGGCGGTCACCCCGAGGAAGGAGAGGACCAGCCCGGTCCGGGAGCGCTCGAGTCGCGAGGCGAGGTCGGTCATCCTCCATACCCGTCGCATCGACAGTCGGGGGTGCCGTGTCAGGACGCTGTGCGTCGCCAAGCCTCCATCCCTCCGCGGGTGCCCCACCTCAGACCGGCTGGCCGGAGCGTCAGTCCTCCGACGCTCCGGGCAGAGCCGGCAACTCGCCGCTCTTCTCGTACGCCGTCACCATACCTACGCGACGTGCGTGCCGCGGCTCATTCGTGAAGTCCGTCGCGACGAAGGTGTCGACGATCTGCTTCGCGACGTCCTCGTCGGTGAACCGAGCCCCGATGGAGACCACTTGGGCGTTGTTGTGCTCCCGCGCCAGGGCAGCGAGCTCCGGAGCCCAGGCGAGCGCCGCGCGGACGCCGTGCACCTTGTTGGCCGCCATCTGCTCGCCATTGCCGGAGCCGCCGAGGACGACACCGAGCGAGCCCTCCTCGGCGGCGACGGCAGCCGCGGCGCGCAGGACGAAGGGCGGGTAGTCGTCCTGGGCGTCGTACGACTCGGGACCGTGGTCGACGACGTCGTGACCGGCGCCGCGCAGGTGCTCGACGAGCACCTTCTTGAGGTCGAAGGCGGCGTGGTCGCCACCGATGTGGATGCGCATCTGGGTCCTTGGCTCAGAGGATTCTTCCGTCGACTGAGCCGAATCGCCGCTCCGGGCCTCGTTCGTTCCTCACTCGTGTCCTCACGGCTTGGCTCAGTCGAAGATGGGGCCTACGGTACGGGTCCGCTTCAGCTCGAAGAAGCCCGGCGTGCCGGCAACGAGGACGCAGCCGTCCCAGAGCCGGCCAGCGTCCTCACCCTTCGGCGCCGGGCTCACGACGGGTCCGAAGAACGCGACTCCCTCGACGGAGATGATCGGCGTGCCGACGTCCGTGCCGACGAGGCCGATGCCCCGCTTGTGACTCCGGCGCAGCGCCGGGTCGACGGTCTTGTGGTGAGCGGCCTTGGCCAGCTCGGCCGGCAGGCCCACCTCGACCAGCGCCTCGGCGATGACCTTGTCGAAGTCGTGCATCTTCCGGCGGTGGATGCGCTCCCCCATCGCGTCGTAGAGGGGCTTGATGACCGAGTCGCCCTGCTGCTCCGCCGCCGCGATGATCACCCGCACCGGGCCCCACGCGTTGTCCATCAGCTCGCGATAGCCGGCCTCCAGGTCGTGTCGTTGCTCGTTGAGGACCGCGAGGCTCATCACCGACCACGTCACGTCGATGTCGCGGACCTTCTCGACCTCCATGAGCCAACGGGACGTCATCCACGCCCACGGGCAGATCGGGTCGAACCACATCTCCACGTTCTGGCGCCCATCCACAGTCATGACCTCATCATGTCAAACAGGTCGCACCCCGGTTCGCCCCGGATAGTCCGGTGAGAACTCCCGCTCGCTCGTGCGAGGATGTGTGCCGCGACACGGCCGTCCGCAGAGTGAGACGGCGCCGCGACCCACCCCCGTCCTTCCAAGGAGGCCACCTCGTGCCCGGCACAAACCTGACCCGCGACGAGGCCGCACGCCGCGCCGAACTCCTGCGCATCGACAGCTACGACGTCCGGCTCGACCTGACCACCGGGCCCGAGACCTTCCGGACCGTCACGACGGTCACTTTCGACTGCACCCAGCCCGGCGCCGAGACCTTCATCGACTTCATCGGTGCCTCCGTCGAGCAGGTCACCCTCAACGGCGCCGAGCTCGACCCGAGGGAGGTCTTCAAGGACTCGCGGATCGCGCTGCCCGACCTGCAGGCCACGAACGAGCTGACCATCGACGCGACCGGTCACTACACCAACACCGGCGAGGGCCTGCACCGCTTCGTCGACCCGGTCGACAACGAGGTCTACCTCTACACCCAGTTCGAGGTGCCCGACTCCCGCCGCATGTACACGGTCTTCGAGCAGCCCGACCTCAAGGCGAGCTTCCGCTTCACCGTCACCGCCCCGGCGCACTGGAAGGTCATCTCCAACTCCCCCACCCCCACCCCGACCCCTGCCGGGGTGGCGGAGCACGTCGAGAAGGCGACCTGGGAGTTCGAGCCGACCCCGCGCATCTCCTCCTACATCACCGCCCTCATCGCCGGGCCCTACGACGAGGTCCGGGACGAGGTCGAGACCCGAGGCGGCGTCGTCCCTCTCGGGGTCTTCTGCCGCAAGTCGCTGACGCAGTACCTCGACGCGGACAACATCTTCGACTGCACCAAGAAGGGCTTCGCCTTCTTCGAGAAGGAGTTCGACCAGCCCTACCCCTTCGCCAAGTACGACCAGATCTTCACCCCCGAGTACAACATGGGGGCGATGGAGAACGCGGGCGCCGTGACCTTCACCGAGGTCTACGTCTTCCGCTCCAAGGTCTCCGAGTCGAAGGTCGAGCGCCGGGCCCTCACGATCCTGCACGAGCTCGCCCACATGTGGTTCGGCAACCTCGTGACGATGAAGTGGTGGGACGACCTCTGGCTCAACGAGTCGTTCGCCGAGTGGGCCTCGACGACCTGCCAGGCGGAGGCGACCGAGTGGACCGACGCCTGGACGACGTTCGGCACCGCCGAGAAGTCGTGGGCCTACACGCAGGACCAGCTGTCCTCGACGCACCCGATCGCCGCGGACATGCGGCACCTCGAGGACGTCGAGGTCAACTTCGACGGCATCACCTACGCCAAGGGCGCCTCGGTCCTCAAGCAGCTCGTCGCCTACGTCGGTCGTGAGCCCTTCGTCGCGGCGCTCCGCGAGTACTTCCGCAAGCACGCCTGGGGCAACACGACGCTGGCCGACCTGCTCGGTGAGCTCGAGCAGGCCTCGGGCCGTGACCTCGGCTCCTGGGCCAAGCTGTGGCTCGAGACTGCCGGTGTCAACACCCTGCGCCCCAAGTTCGAGGTCGACGAGGACGGCACGTACCGCGCCTTCGCCGTGCACCAGACCGCCACCGAAGAGCACCCGACGCTGCGCCCGCACCGCCTCGGCATCGGGCTCTACGCCGCCAAGGACGGCCACCTCGAGCGGGTCGCCTACCACGAGGTCGACATCGACGGCGAGCTCACCGAGATCCCCGAGCTCGTCGGCGCCGCCCAGCCCGACCTGCTGCTGCTCAACGACAACGACCTCGCCTACGCGAAGATCCGGCTCGACGAGCGATCCCTCCAGACCGCCCTCTCGCTGCCCCGCGGCTTCGAGAGCTCGCTCCCCCGCTCCCTCGTGCTCGGCGCGACCTGGGACATGACCCGGGACGCCGAGATGTCGGCCCGCGACTTCGTCCGCTTCGTGCTCGCCACGCTCTCGGGCGAGCAGGACTCCACCCTGCTGCGCGTCCTCATCGGGCAGATGCAGACGAGCGTCACGCTCTACGTCGCCCCGCAGCACTGCGCCGAGATGCAGCAGCTGCTCGCCCGGTCGCTGCGCGAGCTCGGCGAGCAAGCCGAGCCCGGCAGCGACGCCCAGTTCCAGCTCATCGAGGGCTGGGCCAACACCGCCGTCGACGCGGCGGACGCAGACCGGTTCCGCGCCCTGCTCGACGGCACGGAGGAGATCGAAGGCCTCCCCGTCGACACCGAGCTGCGCTGGACCTTCCTGCGCGCGCTGGCAGCGCTCGGGGCCGCGGACGAGGAGCAGATCGCGGCCGAGCTCCAGCGCGACCCGACCGCCACGGGGCAGGAGCGCGCTGCGCAGGCCCGCGCCGTCCGGCCCACGGCAGCGGCGAAGGCCGACGCCTGGGCCAAGGCCGTGGAGCGCAACGACCTGCCCAACCAGATGGTCGAGTCGATCTCCGCCGGGTTCCGGCGCACGACCGACGTCGAGCTCCTCGCGCCATACGTCGAGCGCTACCACGACATGCTCGTGGACGCGTGGGCCTCGCGCAGTGTCGCGATGGGTGAGCGGGTCGTCGGCGGGTTCTACCCGTTCGCGCTCGCCAACGAGGCCCTCAAGGAGGCCTCCGACCAGTGGCTCGCCACGCACCCGGACGCCCAGGCCGGCCTCGTGCGGACCGTCGCGGAGAACCGCGACACCATCGCGCGCGCCCTGCGGGCGCAGGAGAAGGACGCCAGCTCCTGACCCAGCACGAGGTCGCGATCGACGTCGCGGGACACCCGGTCGGCCCCCGTCCGGCCGGGTGTCCCCCCTGCAAGCCGGCTGAGCGGCATACGTTTCAATGACACGTATGTCGCTCAGCTCGCTCTCGTCCCTGACCTGGCCGGAGGTGCGCGACTGGCTCCTCGGGGCTCCGCTCAAGGTCGTCGTCACCGTCGTCGTCGCCTTCGTCGCGCGGTGGCTGCTGCTCCGCGTCGTCGACCGGGTCGTCGCGACTGCGACGAGCCGGCGGGCGCAGCGACTCGCGCAGCTGCCCGGCCGGGCCGGGCGCGTGCTCGCCGGCGCCACCGGTCTGGCCAGTCAGCGCCACGTCCAACGCACCCGGACGATGGGCGCGGTGCTGCGCAGCATCATCACCGTCATCGTCGCGACGATCGCGCTGCTGACCGTGCTGGCGATCGTCGGCATCCCGCTCGGACCGATGCTGGCCTCGGCGGGCATCGGCGGCGTGGCGCTCGGCTTCGGCGCGCAGAGCCTCGTCAAGGACTTCCTCTCCGGCGTCTTCATGATCGTCGAGGACCAGTACGGCGTCGGCGACATCATCGACACCGGTGAGGTCGTCGGCACCGTGGAGGACGTCTCGCTGCGGGTGACCCAGCTGCGCGACGGCAACGGCGTGACGTGGTACGTCCGCAACGGCGAGATCATCCGGATCGGCAACAAGTCCCAGGGCTGGTCCGTCGCGATCGTCGACGTCCCGATCGCCTACGACGAGGACGTCGAGCGAGCGCAGTCGATCATCCGCGAGGTCGCGCAGGGGCTCGCCGACGACCAGCAGTGGCAGGCCAGCTTCCTCGAGCCACCACAGGTGGTCGGCATCGAGTCCATCGGCGGCGGCGCCATCACGATCCGCGTCACCTCCAAGTGTGTGGCGCAGCAGCACTTCGGCGTCCAGCGGGAGCTGCGCGAGCGGGTCAAGCTCGCCTTCGACCGGGCTGGGGTGCGCAGCCCGGCCGCCCTGCCGCTCCCGCCCTACGGCGTGACCCACCCCTGAGGCGCTCCCTGGCGCGCTGCACCCATCTGGGAGACTGGGGCCCGTGAGTGACCGGGTGACGTACTACGAGGCGATGGGTGGGCACGACACCTTCGTCAAGCTCGTCCACGAGTTCTACCGAGGGGTCGCCGAGGACGAGGCGCTGCGGTCGCTCTACCCCGAGGAGGACCTCGGCCCGGCTGAGGTGCGGCTCCGGATGTTCCTCGAGCAGTACTGGGGTGGCCCGACGACCTACTCCGAGCAGCGCGGGCATCCCCGCCTCCGGATGCGGCACGTCCCGTTCGCCGTCACCCCGGACCAGCGGGACCGCTGGCTGCTGCACATGCTGAACGCCGTCGACACCCTGGACCTGCCGCTGGAGCTCGACGACATGCTGCGCGACTACCTGACGCGGGCCGCCTACTCCCTCGTCAACACGCCCGGCCCCGACGGCACCTTCTGAGCGGCCCTGCCCGTGTGACGGCCATCACTCGACGCGGTGAGGGGCTGTCACGGGCAAACGGGCCCGTGCCGCCTTCACAGGAAGTCACAGGCCAAACGGCATGTGGCGGGCACTGCCGTGGGGTTTGCTTGGGACTGACCGGCACAGCGCCGGTCCAGCACACGTGGAGGGTGTCATGACGTCGGTGAACCGGAAGACTGCCGGAGTCCTCATCGCGGGCGGGGCCGCGGCAGTGATCGCGGTCGGTGTCGGTGCCGCCGCCCGGGCCGACACCCCGACTCCGACGCCGAGCCCGACCACCTCGTCGGCTCCCGGCACGTCGGGGACCGCCCCGGGCCAGCGGTCCAACCCGGACCAGGCCAACGGCAAGGGCTGGGGCCACGGTGGGCGGCACGGCATGGGCGGTTTCGGCGGGCAGGGCCGCTTCGGCCTCGGCGGTGACGTCGCCGCGCTCGCCCAGAAGCTCGGCGTGGACGAGGCGAAGCTTCGAACCGCGCTCGGGGCCGTGCGGGACGAGCTCAAGGCGGAGCGCAAGGCCGACCGGGCGAACGGCGCGACGCCACCGAAGGCCCGCGCGCTCAGTGATGACTTCGCGAACCGGCTCGCCAAGCAGCTCGGGATCAGCGCCGACAAGGTCAAGACCGCGATCAGCGACCTGCGGGCAGCGGCCCAGGCCTCGCGTCAGCAGACCTTCGACAGCCGGCTGGACCAAGCCGTCAAGGACGGCAAGCTCACGCAGGCCGAGGCCGACGCCGTCAAGAAGGCCGCGCAGCTCGGTGTGATCGGCATGGGCGGCAAGGACTGACCCAGCCCCTGCGGGCGGTCTGTGCAGAAGTGGCCGTTGTGTGCAGATATAGGCGATATGTCGGCCACCTCTGCACACCTCACCCACTTCTGCAGACTTCACGCACGCCTGCTGAGCTCCCTGGGCCCCGGCAGCGCGGGTCCGTGCCGTCAGCGGGAGGTGAAGGCGGCGATGAGCCGCTGGGCGTCCTCGGTCTGCACGGCCCGGGCGATGGTGGCCGCCTCGTCGGCGCCCGTCTCGGCCCGACTGGCGGCATAGGACGAGCGGACGAGGCGACGCGCCTGTCCGAAGGCCGAGGCGGGCCCCGCCGCGAGCGTCGCGGCGACCTCGCGGGCCCGGGCGAGGACCCCGGCGTCGTCGACCACCTCGGTGACCAGACCCCAGTCGCGGGCCTCCACGGCGCTGAGGGTGCGCGGCGTCAGCAGGAGCTCGAGGGCTCGCTGCTGACCGACCGCCCGCGGCAGGAGCCAGGACAGGCCGCAGTCCGGGGTCAGGCCGATGCCCGAGTAGGCCGTCACGAACTTCGTGCCGGCGGCCGCCACGACGAGGTCGCACGACAGCATGACGGCCAGGCCCGCCCCGGCGACGGCGCCCTGGACCGCGGCGACGACCGGCTTGTCCAGCTCGCCGAGCCGCTGCAGCGCCCGGTCGGCCGTCGACGCCAGCTGCTCGAGGTAGGCGGCCGGGTCCTCGGCGGCGAGGAAGGAGCGGACGTCGCCGCCGGCGCAGAAGCGCTTCCCGGCCCCCGTGAGCAGGACCGCGCGTACGTCCGGCCCGGCCAACCGGTCGACGGCCAGGGCGAGCTGCTCGGCGAGTGGCAGGTCGAGGGCGTTGGCAGCGTCCGGCCGGTTCAGCTCGACGGTGGCGAGCCCGTCGGTCACGTCGAGGCGGACGAGGTCGTCGGACATCGGTGTCTCCTTCGCAGCCCGGGTGCGCGGTCAGGCTACCGGCGGGCCGGCCTCGACCCTGCGGCGCACCTCGGCCAGGCCCTCGGACCCCTCCGGCACGTCCCACCAGCTCTCGACCCACCACGTCGCACCGGCCTCGGCCCACGCGCCCTGGTCGGCGGGCTCGAGCATGGCGAACTGGCCGTGGGAGTCGGCCTCGACGACGACGTCGTAGCCCTCCCACGGCAGGCCGAGGTCCGTCCGGATCCGCCTCACCGCCTCGACGAGACGGCTGAAGTCGTCGAGCCGGCGCACCCCGCTGCCGCCCTCTCCGCCGAGCGCCGGG
>DASSTN010000009.1:0-18328 GCA_035707905.1 Intrasporangium sp. | reverse complement strand
CCGAGCGAGTGGGTGACCTGCTCCTTGGCCTTGCGGTAGAGGCGCGAGCGCTGGCCGCGGTAACCGCTGGCCCGCTCGAGAACGACGCGACGCTTCTTCTGGGCGTTGACCGCCCGCTTCACGCGTGCCACGTGAGTACTCCTTCTTCGGTGCTGCTGCCGGGACCCGGATGGCCCGCCGGCTCAGCGAGATGCTGATGGGTTGGGGTCTCGGCTCACTTGCCGAGGAGCTTCTTGACTCTCTTCGCGTCGGCCGGGGCGACCTCGACGTCGTTCGCGATGCGCCGCGTGTAGCGGGAGGACTTGCGCTCGAGCAGGTGGCGGCCGCCGGCCTGCTCGCGCATGACCTTGCCCTTGCCGGTGAGGCGGAAGCGCTTCTTGGCGCCGCTGTGGGTCTTCATCTTCGGCATGAGTGCCGATCTCCTTCGTTTCGTGCCGCACGTGCCCAGGGCACGCCGGCTGGTCAGGGACGGGCCACGAGGGCTCCCGTCCGGGTCACTCCGCCGCCGTCGCCTCCGGCTCGGGCGCGGACTGCTCTGCTGCCGCGGCGTCGCGGGCGCGTCGCTGCTCCGCCTTCGCCTCGGACTTCTTCTTCGTCGGCGCGATCACCATGATCATGTTGCGGCCGTCCTGCTTCGGGGCCGACTCGACATAACCGAGCTCGGAGATGTCGGTGGCGAGCCGCTCGAGCAGGCGCCGACCGAGCTCGGGCCGGGACTGCTCGCGACCGCGGAACATGATCGTCACCTTGACCTTGTCACCGGCCTTCAGGAACCGCTCCACGTGGCCCTTCTTGGTGCCGTAGTCGTGGGGGTCGATCTTCGGTCGGAGCTTGATCTCCTTGATGATCGTGTTGACCTGGTTCTTGCGGGCTTCCCGGGCCTTCATGGCGGCTTCGTACTTGTACTTGCCGAAGTCCATGAGCTTGGCGACCGGCGGCTTGGCCATCGGCGCGACCTCGACGAGGTCGAGGTTCGCCTCCTCTGCGAGACGGAGCGCGTCCTCGACGCGCACGATGCCGACCTGCTCGCCGTTGGGGCCGACCAAGCGCACTTCCGGGACCCGGATGCGCTCGTTGATGCGAGGCTCGCTGATGTGGTGCTCCTAAGTTCGTTGGTGTCGACCTGACCCACAACGAGAAAGGCTCCTCGCGTGTGCACGAGGAGCCCGAGGAGACGTATGTCGCTGAGCGGGCTCAGCACCATACGGCGCGGCGGGTGCCCCGGGAGGACACCTCACTGCGCGGACCGGACCCGGCAACCGTGAGGTCGACGCGGGTGGAAGCGGGCTTCTCTTGCACGCCGCCTCCGGCCCACCGACGGGTGTCGGCATGTCGGGGACGGCTGGTCAGTGCTCAAGAATAGCAGCGGGTCGGCCCGGTTCCGAATCGGCGGGCCGAGCCGCCACCTCGCGGCGGCTCGCCAGGATGCCAACCGCGGCGACGCCGAGGCCGACGAGCGAGACGACGAGGAAGCCCCACTGCCACCCGCCGTGGTCGATGGCGAAGCCCGCGATGGGCGCCCCGAGGGCCGAGCCGGCCGTCATGGCCGAGCCGTGCCAGCCCATCATCTCGCCGCGGAACCGCTCGGGCACGACGCGGCTCAGGTGCTCGACGGTGGCCGTCACCGTCGGAGCACAGAGCAGCCCCGAGACCGTGATGAGCACCGCGAAGCTCGGCACACCGGTCGCGATCGCCGCCGGTGCCGTCACAACGGCGAGCCCGCCGAGCAGCCAGTACACGGAGATGGACCGGTGCCAGGCTCCGTACAGCACGCCGCCGACCAGGGAGCCGAAGCCCCACAGCGCGAGGACCCACCCGATCGCCTCCGCGCGCCCGAAGTCGCGGAGTGCGGCAACGACCCCGAGGTCGGTGCCGGTGAGCACGATCGTCGAGGCCGTCGCCGCGACGTAGACGACGGCCACGGGCATCGTGATGAAGCCCCGGAAGGAACGCCGGCCTGGCTGGATGGCGGCCGCGGCCGGCGACCCGGCCATGGCGGCCGCCTCCGCCACGTCCGCGGTCGGATCGGTCGGAGCGCCGGCCCCATCCGGCTCCGCCGGCTCGTCACGGAGGACCGGGTCGTAGAGCCAGAGGACGACGCCGACGGCGACCGCGGTCATCTCGCAGGCGAAGAGCGCCCACCCGGTGTGCCAGACGGTGGCGAGCCAGACCCCCACGGCGGGCCCGACCATGAAGGAGAGCTCCGTGATCGCGGAGTCGAGCGAGAGAGCGGTGCGGCGCTGGGACTCTGACACCGACCGGAGGATGACCTGGCGCAGGATCGAGAAGGTGGGCACCACGAAGAGCCCGGCGAGGGCGGCGAGGGCGAGCAGCGGCGCGTAGTCGACCCAGGGGGCGATGGCCCAGCAGAGCGCCTGCACGACGAGCGAGGGCCCGACCGTGCGCCGCAGCCCGATCCGGTCGAGCAGTCGGCCCCGCCAGGGCCCGGAGATCGCGACGGCGACGGTGGAGGCGGCCGTGACCAGGCCCGCCTGTCCGTAGGTGCGGTCGAGGTGCGAGACGACGTGCAGCGTGAGGAGGACCCCACCGGCCCACATGGGCACGCGGATGAAGAAGCCGAGCACGAGGATGCGCCGCAGGTCGCGCACGCGCAGCACGTGTCGGTAGGGGCGCAGGTCCATCCCAGGAGGATCCCACCCGGCACCGACACCGGTCATCCCGGTTTCCCGTGGCGGACGGCACAGCCTGGCCGAAAGCCTTGTCGACCCGGGAGAAGAGGGGAAGGGTGGGGGCATGGCGAGACCCACCGGCAGACAAGACCTCCCTGCGGCTCCCGACCCCAAGGCACCGCAGGACATCCGCAACGTCGTCCTCGTCGGGCCCGGCGGCGCCGGGAAGACCACCCTGTTCGACCACCTCGTCGCGGCGAGGATCCCCGGCCACCGACCGCGCGAGGGCGAGCACGAGCGGTCGACCTCCCTCACGACGGCTGCCCTGGAGAGCAACGGCGTGACGATCAACCTCATCGACACCCCCGGATTCCCGGACTTCATCGGGGAGCTGCGCGCCGGCCTGCGGGCCGCCGACGCCGCCGTCTTCGTCATCTCCGCCGCGGACGAGATCGACCGGCCGGTCTCGCTGCTGTGGCGTGAGTGCGCCTCGGTCGGGATGCCCCGCGCCGTCGTCGTCACCCACCTCGACCAGCCGCGCGCGGACTTCGCCCAGACCGTCGAGACGTGCCGCCGGGTCTTCGGCGACGCCCAGGCGACGCACTGGCCGGTCCTCGCCGACGGGGACATCGGCTCGATCGTGGGCCTGCTGACCGGTGGGTCGGACGAGCACGACGAGGCCCGGGGCGCGCTGATCGAGTCGATCATCGAGGAGTCCGAGGACGCGTCGCTGCTCGACCGCTACCTCGAGGGCGAGCGGCTCGACACCGACACGCTGATCACCGACCTGCGCACGGCCATCAACCGCGGCACCTTCTTCCCGATCCTCCCGGTGGCCCCCCGCCGCGACGTCGGGATCGCCGAGCTGCTGAGCATCATCGAGAACGCCTTCCCCGACCCGAGCGTCTCGTGGCTGCCGCCGGTGCACACCCCGGCCGGCGCCCCCATCAAGGACGTGCGCTGCGACCCGGACGCGCCCGTCGTCGCCCAGGTCATCAAGACCTCGACGGACCCCTACGTCGGACGGCTCTCACTCGTGCGGATCTTCTCCGGGCGGCTCGAGGTGGACCAGGCCGTCCACGTCTCCGGCCACATGGGCGACTTCGTCGGTCACGACGTCGAGGGCCACGACGCGCACGACGAGGACGAGCGGGTCGGGCCGCTCGCGAGCCCGCTCGTGGACGGGCACCGGCCCATCTCGCACGGCATCGCGGGCGACATCGTCCTCGTCTCCAAGCTCTCCCGGGCCGAGACGTCGGACACGCTCTCGTCGACGGACCGCCCGGCCGTCGTCGCCCCGTGGCTGCTGCCCGAGCCGCAGCTGCCCGTCGCGATCAAGCCGGCGACGAAGTCGGACGAGGACAAGCTCGCCAGCGCCCTGCAGCGGATCGCGGCCGAGGACGTCACGGTGCGCATGGAGCACTCGTCGGACACCGACCAGATGGTCCTCTGGACGATGGGACAGGCCCACCTCGACGACCTCGTCGACCAGCTCGCCGACCGCTACGGGGTGACGGTGACCGCCGAGCCGCACCGGACCGCCCTGCGCGAGACGTTCGTGCGCAAGGTGTCGGCCCAGGGCCGACACGTCAAGCAGTCGGGCGGCCACGGCCAGTACGCGGTCTGCCAGATCGAGATCGAGCCCCTCCCGCGCGGCGGCGGTTTCGAGTTCGTCGACAAGGTCGTCGGCGGTGCCGTGCCGCGCCAGTTCATCCCCTCGGTGGAGAAGGGTGCCCGGGCCCAGCTGGAGAAGGGGCTGCTCACCGGGCATCCCGTCGTCGACGTCCGGGTCACCCTCGTCGACGGCAAGGCGCACTCGGTCGACTCGTCGGACGTCGCCTTCCAGACCGCGGCCGCGCTCGCCCTGAAGGAGGCCGCCAACGAGTCGACGATGGCCCTGCTCGAGCCGATCGACAGCGTCGCGATCACGACCGCCGACGAGTACCTCGGCTCGGTCATGTCGGACCTGCGAGGCCGGCGCGGGCAGGTGGTCGGCACCGAGCCTGCCGAGGAGCAGGGCTGGACCGTCGTTCGCGCCGAGGTCCCCTCCTCGGAGCTGTCCCGCTATCCGATCGACCTGCGGTCCGTCTCGCACGGCACCGGGTCGTTCACGCGGGAACCGCTGCGTCACGACCTCCTGCCGCCCGACAAGGTCAAGGCCCTGCTCTCGACCTCGTCCTAGACCAGCGCTTCCCAGCCACTTCCTTCAGGTGAGGGGGAGCGTCAGAGCCGGACCAGCATCTTGCCGATGTTCTCGCCGTGGAGCAGACCGAGGAAGGCATCCACCGCATGGTCGAGGCCGTCGACGAACGTCTCGCGTGAGGTGAGGGAGCCGTCGGCGAGCCAGCCGGCCGCCCGTCGCCAGTACTCCCGCGCAAGATCCTGGTGGTCGCCGACGAGGAAGCCCTGGATCCGGCCCCGAGTCTGGATCAACCGGGCGAGGTTCTTCGGCCCCGGGGCCGGCTCCGTGGCGTTGTAGGCGGAGATGGCGCCGCAGATCACGATGCGTCCGTGCAGCCTCAGCGCACCGATGGCTGCCTCGAGGTGCTCGCCGCCGACGTTGTCGAAGTAGACGTCGATCCCGTCCGGTGCCGCCGCGCGCACCAGGTGGCTCACCTTGCCGTCGTGGTAGTTGAAGGCGGCGTCGAAACCGAGCTCGTTCAGGACGTAGGCCACCTTCTCGTCAGAGCCCGCGCTGCCGACGACCCGGGAGGCCCCCAGCGCCTTCGCCACCTGACCGGCGACGCCACCGACCGCCCCGGCCGCACCCGAGACGAAGACGATGTCGCCGGCCGCGAGGCTCGCGATCCTCGTCAGCCCGACATACGCGGTGAGGCCGGTCATGCCGAGCACGCCGAGATAGGCCGACGGTGGCACCGCGCTCACGTCCACGACCTTGGCCGAGCCCGCGTCGACGACGGCGGCGTCGCGCCAGCCGAGGCCGTGCAACACATGCTCACCCGGCTCGAAGCCCTCGGCGCGCGACTCCTCGACGACGCCCACCGCGCCGCCGAGCATCGGCTCGTCGAGGGCGTAGGGCGCCGCGTAGGACTTGGCGTCGCTCATCCGGCCGCGCATGTAGGGGTCGACCGACATCACGACGTTGCGGACCCGCAGCTGGCCGTCCTGGAGGGCCGGGAGCTCCCGCTCGACGAGCTCGAAGTCGCTCGGCTTCGGCCAGCCGACCGGCCGCGACCGCAGCACCACTTCGCGCGCTCTCATGTCCTGTCCTCTCGTTCGTCTCCTCGGTCGCCCCCACGGTAGGGGGTGCGCCGGCCGTCCCCTCAGGGGATGAACAGCGAGATGGCGTGGATCAGCATGCCGATCAGGCCGCCGACGAGCGTGCCGTTGATCCGGATGAACTGGAGGTCGCGGCCCACCTGCAGCTCGACGCGCTCGGCCGTCTCCTTGCCGTCCCAGCGCTCGATCGTGTGGCTGATGACCCGAGTCAGCTCGGTGCCGTAGCGGTCGACCGCATAGACGACCGCGTCGCAGATGCGCGCGTCGAAGCGCAGACGCAGCTCCGCGTCGGCAAGGAGCCGTTCCGAGAGGGCGACCACCTCGTGCACCCCACGGGCCCGGACCGGGCCGTCCGGGTCCTCGAGCGCGGCGACCGCAACCCCACGGAACGACACCCAGAGCGACATCGCCGTCGCCGAGATCTGGGGGTGGGACAGGAGCCGTTCCTTGAGCCGCTCGGCCTTCTCCTGGGTCACGGCGTCGTGCTGGAGGTTGTCGGCGAGGTCGGTCAGCAGCTTGTCGAGCGCGATCCGCACCGAGTGGTGCGGGTCCGAGCGGATGTCGGCGAGCCACTTGAGCGCCTCGGTGTGGATCCTGCGCGCCACCAGGTCGTTGACGGCTGCCGGTACCCATACCGGTGCCCGCTGGATGATGAGGGCCTCGAAGAGGTCCTCGTTGTCGACGAGCCAGGCCCGACCCTCGTCGAGGGTGAGGTCGACGAGGCCGCGGTGCGCGTCGTCGCGCACGACCTGGTCGAGCAGGCCCCCGGCGAGCGCGCTGACCGGCTCGCGCTTGAGCCGGGGCAGGACCGCCTGCTCGATGACCGCCTGGACGTCGGCGTCGGGGATCCGCTGCAGGGCGTGGGCGGTCACGCTCGCGACCTCGTCGACGAGGCGCTTGGCATGCCCGGGCTGGCTGGCCCACTCCGCGACACGCTGGGTCGGCTGTGCGTCGAGGACCCGGTCACGGATGATGTCCTCGCGCATGAAGTTCTCCGAGACGAACTCCTCGAGGCTGCGCCCGATCATCTCCTTCTTGCGTGGGATCAGCGCGGTGTGCGGGATCGGCAGGCCGAGGGGGTGCCGGAAGAGCGCGGTGACTGCGAACCAGTCCGCGCACGCGCCCACCATCGACGCCTCTGCGCCGGCATTGACGAAGCCGAGGATGCCCTCCTCCCGTCCACGGGTGGCGATGTAGACGATCGCGGCGAGGACGAGCAGCCCGGTCGCGAGCACCCGCATCCGGCGCAGGTCGTGCCGTCGTTGCGCGTCCAGGGCCGGGTCCACCATGAGACCGAGTGGTCCGCTCACGGACACCTCCTCGTCGCTGTTCGTCCTGGCCACGTCTCCGGGCACGTCCTGCCCTGTGCCCACTTCGCCGCCCGACGCACGGGGACCCGTCTAGTCGGCCGCCTCGAGAGCGAAGGTCAGCGCGTCGATCCTCGCACGCGTCTCCCCGTCGGTCGCAATCCGCTCGCCGATCCGGGTGGCGATGGCGCCGATCTCGTCCGCCCCCAAGCCGGGCCTGACACCGAGGACGACGCGCAGCACGCCGGCCCCGGCGGGCTCCCCCGCCTCGAGCCGGTGCCGCTGGACGGCACGCTCCTCGGAGCAGGCCCGGTGGACGGCCGTCGCCACGTGGGCGTCGAGGTGGCTCGGCAGCCACTCGCGCTGCTGCGCCAACGCCCACAGCATGCTGGAGCGCAGCACCAGCGCCTGGGACGAGGAGACGTCCACGACGAGCACGTCGCAGCCCTCACTGACCGCCGCTTGGGCGGCCGAGGCGGCCGGCACCGCAACCGGCCGGGCCGACGGGTCCCACTCGGCGAGCGAGGCGAGTGAGGAGAACATCGGCAGTGCCCGGGAGCCGTCCGGTGCGGTGAGGGTGACCGTCGCCATGTCACTCCTCGTGTCGGAGACGAGCCCGCCGGCCTCGGTCACCTCGGTGGCGACGGCGACGACCGGCACCAGCCACCGGGCCGCGGCGACGCGGCGCACCACGTCCACCTCGGCCCCCGGGCCCGGATCCGCCTGGAGGGCGCGCAGCGCCTCGACCAGGCCCGGGGCCGCCTCGCCCGTGTCACCGGAGAAGCCGTGGCTCGGGATCGTCTTGCCGGCCCACGCCTGCCCGGCCGAGTCCGCCGGACGGCCGCTCGCGTCCAGGTGGGCGAACCGGCCGTCCGAGGGGACGGACGGGCCGCCGGTCATGACCCGGGCCGTCCAGCGACGTCGAGCGCCTCGGGCAGGGTGAAGGCGCCACGGTAGAGGGCCGACCCGATGATGGCGCCCTCCACGCCATCGCCGACGAGCCCGCGCAGCGCCCGGAGGTCATCGAGGGTCGAGACACCACCCGAGGCGACGACCGGCCGGTCGGTGCGCGCACAGACGTCCTTCAGCAGGGCGAGGTTGGGCCCCTCGAGCATCCCGTCCTTGTTGACGTCGGTGACGACGTAGCGCGCGCAGCCTTCGGCGTCGAGGCGCTCGAGGGTCTCCCACAGGTCACCACCGTCGCGAGTCCAGCCGCGGGCCGCCAGGGTCGTGCCGCGCACGTCGAGCCCGATCGCCACGCGGTCGCCGTGCTCGGCGACGATCGAGGCGGTCCAGTCGGGGTCCTCGAGCGCCGCGGTGCCGATGTTGACCCGTCGGCACCCGGTCGCGAGGGCCGCCTCGAGCGAGGCGGTGTCGCGGATGCCGCCGGAGAGCTCGACCTTGATGTCGAGGCGGCGGACGATCGAGTCGATGACCTCACGGTTGCTCCCCCGGCCGAACGCGGCGTCCAGGTCGACGAGGTGCAGCCACTCGGCACCCTGGTCCTGCCAGGCCTTGGCGGCCTCCCACGGGTCACCGAACTCGCCGCCGCTGCCGGCGACGCCCTGGACGAGCTGCACGGCGCGCCCCTCCGAGACGTCGACGGCCGGCAGCAGCTCGAGGCGGGGCTGGTCAGACATGCGGTGGATCTCCTTCTCGCTCTAAAGGATCGGTAGGCCCGCTCAGCGGAGGCCCGAGACCCAGTTCTCGAGTAGCTGCAGGCCGGCCTCACCGGACTTCTCTGGGTGGAACTGGGTGGCGCTGAGTGGCCCGTTCTCGACGGCCGCGACGAACCGCGTGCCGTGCTCGGCCCAGGTCACCGTCGGGGCGACGACGGCGAAGGCGCCCGTCGCCTCGAGGGTCCAGGCCTGGACGGCGTAGGAGTGCACGAAGTAGAAGCGCTCGTGCTCGACGCCAGCGAACAGGCGGGAGCCCGCCCCCGTCTCGACCTCCGTCCACCCCATGTGGGGGACGATGGCGGCGGGCAGGCGCTCGACGGTGCCCGGCCACTCCCCGAGGCCCTCACGGGGTGCGTCCGAGGGTTCCGCCGAGCCGTCGAACATCACCTGCATGCCGACGCACACGCCGAGGACGGGACGGCCACCGGCGATCCGGCGCTCGATGATTCGGGGGCCGAGGACGGCGGAGAGACCCGCCAGGCAGGCGTGGAAGTTGCCGACGCCGGGGACGAAGAGGCCGTCGCACTCGAGCGCCGCGTGTGGGTCGGCCGTGAGCTCGACTGCGGCGCCGACGCGTTCGAGGGCTCGCACGGCGGAGCGGACGTTGCCGCTGCCGTAGTCGAGCACCACGACTCGAGGGGCTGGCAATGTCATGTCAGAGGGCGCCCTTGGCGCTCGGGATGCCGTGCACCCTCGGGTCCGTCGCGATGGCGGACCGCAGCGCCCGGGCGACAGCCTTGAACTGGGCCTCGACGATGTGGTGCGGGTCGCGCCCCGCGAGGACTCGCACGTGAAGGCACAGGCCTGCGTTGTAGGCGAAGGACTCGAGGACGTGCCGCGTCATCGAGCCGGTGAAGTGGCCGCCGATGAGGACGTACTGCTGGCCCTCGGGCTCGCCCTCGTGGACGACGTAGGGGCGCCCGGCCACGTCGACGACGGCCTGGCAGAGCGCCTCGTCGAGCGGCACGGTCGCGTCACCGAAGCGGGAGATCCCGGACTTGTCCCCCAGCGCCTGGCGCAGGGCCTGGCCCAGCACGATGGCCGTGTCCTCGACGGTGTGGTGGACGTCGACGTCGACGTCACCGGTCGCCTTGACGGTCAGGTCGATGAGGGAGTGCTTCGCGAGGGAGGCGAGCATGTGGTCGTAGAACGGGACCCCCGTCGAGATGTCCGACTGGCCGGTGCCGTCGAGGTCGAGGGTCAGCTCGATGGACGACTCGCTCGTCGTGCGGCTGATCGTGGCCGTGCGGCTCGTGCCGGTCATGGGTTCTCCAGTCGGTGGGTGGGAGCGAGGCGGGCCATCGCCTCGAGGAAGGCGCTCGTCTCCTCGGGTGTCCCGGCCGTGACGCGCAGGTGGTGCGGGATGCCGACGTCTCGCACGAGGACGCCGGCGTCGAGCAGTGCCCGCCAAGTGGTCGACGCGTCCGCCAGGCCCCCGAAGAGGACGAAGTTCGAGTCGCTCGGGACGGGGGCGAGGCCCATGCCGGCCAGCCCCTGGACGATTCGGTCGCGCTCGGCCTTGATCGCCTCGACGGTCGCGAGGAGCAGGTCGGCGTGCTCGAGCGCGACCCGGGCGATCGTCTGGGTCGGGGTGGAGAGGTGGTACGGCAACCGGACGAGCCGCAGGGCGTCGACGAGCTCCGGTGCGGCGACGAGGTAGCCGAGCCGGCCGCCGGCGAAGGCAAACGCCTTGCTCATCGTCCGGGTCACGACCAGGCGCGGGTTGCCGGGCAACAGGGTCAGCGCGCTCCTCGTCCCCGGCCGCGCGAACTCGGCATACGCCTCGTCGACCACGACGACCGCGTTCGGTGCCGCCTCGAGGACGGCCCCGATCACGTCGAAGGGCAGCGCCGTGCCGGTCGGGTTGTTCGGCGAGCACAGGAAGACGATGGAGGGGTCGTGGGCCCGCGCCTGCTCGGCCGCGGTCTGCGCCGTCAGCTCGAACGTGCCCGACTCGCGCAGCCCGTCGGCCCACGTCGTGCCGAGGGTCTCGGTGATGATCGGGTGCATCGAGTAGCTCGGGGTGAAGCCGAGGGCCGTGCGGCCGTGGCCGCCGAACGCCTGCACGATGTGCGAGAGGACCTCGTTGGAGCCGTTGCCGGCCCAGACCTGCTCCGGGGCGACTGCGACACCTGACTGCTTCTCGAGGTAGGTCGTGAGCGCCTTGCGCAGGTCGGTGAAGTCCCGGTCGGGGTAGCGGTTGAGACTCCTGAGGTCGTCCTCGAGCGCCGCCGAGACGGACCGGACGATGGCCTCGGGGACGGGGTAGGAGTTCTCGTTGGTGTTGAGCCGGACCGGCACGTCGAGCTGGGGGGCGCCGTAGGGCGAGCGTCCCCGCAGGTCGGGCCGGAGCAGCCGTGCGATCTCGGTTGCAGCGTCGGTCACGAGCGCACCCCGTCGGCACCCGCCGTCGCGCCCTCGGTCGGGCCGCCGTCGCTCAGGTCCGCACCCGGGAACCGGGCCGTCACGGCCTCTCCGTGCGCGGGCAGGTCCTCCGCCCCGGCCAGCGTGACGACGTGGTGTGCGACTCCGCGGAGCGCTGCCTCGTCGTAGTCGACGACGTGGATGCCGCGCAGGAACGACTGGACCGACAGCCCACTGGAGTGGCAGGCGCAGCCGGCGGTGGGGAGCACATGGTTCGACCCCGCCGCGTAGTCGCCGAGGCTGACGGGCGCGTAGTCACCGACGAAGATCGCGCCGGCGTTGCGCACGCGGGCGGCCACCCCCCTCGCGTCGCGCGTCTGGATCTCGAGGTGCTCAGCGGCATACGCGTTGACGACTGCGAGTCCCGCCTCGACGTCGTCGACGAGCACGATGCGTGACTGCGTCCCGCCGAGCGCGGTGGCGACCCGCTCGGAGTGTTTCGTGGCGGGCACGCGCCGCTCGAGCGCCTGCTGCGTCGCCTCGGCGAGGCCCGCGCTGTCGGTCACGAGGACCGACGCGGCGAGCGGGTCGTGCTCGGCCTGGCTGATCAGGTCGGCGGCTACCAGCTCTGGGTCGGCGCTCTCGTCGGCGAGGATCGCGATCTCGGTCGGACCAGCCTCGGCGTCGATGCCGATCAGGCCCTTGAGCAGGCGCTTCGCGGCGACGACCCAGATGTTGCCCGGCCCGGTCACCATCGAGACCGGCTCACATGAGACATCGGGGCGACCGTCGCCGGTGGAAGCCTCGGTGAAGCCGTAGGCGAACATCGCCACCGCCTGCGCGCCGCCCACGGCGTAGACCTCGTCCACCCCGAGCAGGGCGCAGGTCGCGAGGATGGTCGGGTTGGGGTACCCGGCGAAGACGCCCGGGTTGTCCCGCTGCGGCGGCGAGGTCACGGCGATCGAGCCGACCTCGGCGAGCTGGGCTGGGACGACGTTCATCACGACGCTGCTCGGGTAGACCGCGAGCCCGCCGGGGACGTAGAGCCCGACACGGTCGACGGGCACCCAGCGTTCGGTGACGGTGCCGCCGGGAACGACCTGCGTGGTTGTATCGGTGCGGCGCTGGTCGGCGTGGACGAGCCGAGCCCGGCGGATCGACTCCTCGAGCGCGGCACGCAGGTCGGGGTCGAGCTGGTCGAGCGCGGCCTGCAGCACCTGCGCCGGCACCCGAAGGTGGCTCGGCCTCACCCCGTCGAAGCGCTCCCCCAGGTCACGCAGCGCCTCGGCCCCCCGATGCTCGACGTCCTCGCAGATCGGCCGCACCTGCTCGAGGGCGGCCGTGACGTCGAACTCGGCACGGGGCAGTGCCTGCCGGAGGAAGCGCACATCGAGCGTGCGCCCGCGCAGGTCGAGGGTGGACATCATGCGGCAATTCTAGGAAGGCCGCCGGAGTGCTCGTCGCCGCGTCTCACCCCTGCCCGGCCGGCGTGACGGCGTCGAGGAGCACCGCCGTCTCCCAGGCCCACTGTCGCCACTGGTCGTAGCGTCCCGACTGCCCGCCGTGCCCGGCGGCGAGCTCGGTCCGGAAGTAGATCGGCTGGGCGTCCGGGATCTCGCGGTCGGCCCAGCGCAGGGCCGCGACCCACTTGGCGGGCTCGGTGACGTAGACGCGGGTGTCCTGCAGGCTCGTGGTGACGAGCAGCGCCGGGTGCGGCTTGCCCGTGACGTTCTCGTAGGGCGAGTAGGACTTCATGAGGGCGTAGGCCGCGGCGTCCTCGACCGGGTTGCCCCATTCCTCCCACTCGATGACGGACAGCGGCAGGGACGGGTCGAGGATCGTCGTCAGGGCGTCCACGAACGGCACGGACGCGTGCACGAAGCGGAACCGGTCCGGAGCCTGGTTGACGACCGCTCCCATGAGCAGGCCACCAGCCGAACCACCTTCCGCCGCAAGGCGGTCGGGCGCCACCAGGCCGCGGCCGATGAGATGGTCGGCGCAGGCGACGAAGTCGCTGAAGGTGTTGCCCTTGTGCTCGAGCTTGCCGGCGTCGTACCAGCTGCGCCCCAGCTCGGAGCCGCCCCGGACGTGGGCGATCGCGAAGACCCAGCCGCGCTGCAGCAGCGAGAGGCGCAGCACCGAGAACCACGGGTCGCTCGGGATCCCGTAGGAGCCGTAGCCGTGGAGCAGGCCCGGCGCCGTCCCGTCGAGGGGCGTGTCCCTGTGGTGGACCAGCGAGATCGGCACGGGCGTGCCGTCCGGTGCCGTTGCCCACTCGCGGCGCTGGACGTAGTCGGCCGGGTCGTGGCCGCCGAGGACCTCCTGCTGCTTCAGGACGGTGCTGGTCCGGGTCAGTACGTCGTAGTCGATGACGGTCCGCGGCGTCACGAGGGACTCCCAGACGAGCTGGAGGGTGTGGGCCGCGGTCTCAGGGTTGGTCCCGACACGGATCGTGTGAAGGGGCTCGCCGACCTCGACGTCGTGTGCCTGGCCCAGACCGGCCGGCGCCGACGAGGCAGCGGACCGCTCGACGATCCGCACCGCGGTGCCGCCCTCGCCGCGCAACGACACGGCGATGAAGTCCTCGAACCCGTCCACGCCGGTGACGTACTCGTCCTCCGTCGTCACGTCGAGCGGCAGCCACTCGTCCGGGCTGGTGCAGGTGATCGGCGCCAGTGCGAGCTCGAAGTTGGTCCGGTGAGCGTTGTGCACGACGAAGAGGTGCTCGCCGACCGGCTCGATGTCGTACTCGACGCCCTGCCGTCGCTCGGCGACGACGCGGGGCGTGCCCAGCGGGTCGTCCGCGTCGAGGATGCGGTACTCGTTGGTGGTCTTCGAGCCGATGGCGATGATGACGTGCCGGTCGTCGCGCGACGCTCCGACCCCGACGAAGAACCGCTCGTCGGTCTCCTCGTGGACGAGGACGTCCGCGTCCTCGGTGGTGCCGACCTCGTGCCGCCACACCTGGTGGGGACGCCAGGCCTCGTCGACCCGCGTGTAGAACAGGTAGCGCGCGTCCAGCGACCACGCGAGCGCCCCACCGGTCTGCCGGACGGCCTCGTCGAGGACCTCCCCCGTAGCGATCCGCACCACGCGCACGTCGTAGCGTTCGTCGCCCGCGAGGTCGGCGGCATACGCGAGGACGTCACCGGCGGGCGAGACCTCGCTCGCGCCGACGGCGAAGAAGTCGTGGCCCTTGGCGGCGGCGTTCTGGTCGAGGAGCACCTCCTCGCCCGCCGGGGCCGCGTCGCCCTCGAGGGAGGGTCGCTCGGGGTGGTCGCTGAGCAGCACACGCGCGTCCACGGGGTACTGCTCCCCCTCGATCGTGCGGGAGTAGTACCACCACCGGTCGTGCCGCACGGGCACGCTGAGGTCCGTCTCCTTGATGCGCGAACGGAACTCCTCGTAGATCGTGTCCGCGACCGGCTGCACGTGCCGCGTCTGCTCCGCGGCCCAGGCGTTCTCGGCCTCGAGGTAGGCGAGCAGGTCCGGGTCGTCACGGTTGGCCATCCACGCGTAGGGGTCCTCGAAGACGTCGCCGTGGCGCTCCCGCAGGGTCGGCTCACGGCGGGCAATGGGGGGCTGCTGCATCCGGGCATCGTAGGCAGGTGCCCGCTAGCCTGACGAGGTGACCGAGCCGATGGACCCGTATGCCGCTGCGCGGGCCGCCGCTGAGGTGCTCGCGGAGCGCACGGGGCTGGCCTCGCACGAGGTCCTCGTCGTGCTGGGGTCGGGCTGGGCGCCGGCGGCGGACGCACTGGGCGAGCCACGGGTCGAGCTCGCGATGACCGAGCTGCCCGGCTTTCGCGCCCCGGTCGCGGAGGGGCACACGGGGATGGTCAGATCCGTCGAGGTGGCGGGCGTGCCCACGCTCGTCTGCTCCGGCCGGACGCATCTCTACGAGGGGCACGGCCCGGTTCCCGTCGTCCACGCCGTCCGGGTGGCGGCGGCCGCCGGGGTGCGCACGGCGGTGCTGACGAACGCGAACGGCTCGCTCCGGGAGGACTGGGAGGTCGGCCAGGCGGTGCTCGTCGCCGACCACCTCAACCTCACCGGCGTCTCGCCGCTCGTCGGGCCGCGGTTCGTCGACCTCACGGACGCATGGTCGCCGCGTCTGCGGGCGATCGCCCGAGACCTGGACCCCTCCCTTGATGAGGGGGCCTACGCCCAGCTCCGCGGTCCCCACTACGAGACGTGGGCCGAGGCCGAGTGGATCCGGCGGGTCGGCGGCGACATGCTCGGCATGTCGACCGTGCTCGAGGCGGTCGCGGCGCGCGAGCTCGGCGTCGAGCTGCTCGGCCTGTCCACGGTGACCGCCATCGAGGGGCAGCCATCGGGGATCGACCCCTCGGAGGTCGTGGCGATCGGCGAGCGCACCGCGAAACGGCTCGGCCCGCTCATAGCCGAGGTCATCCGCCGCGCCTGACCCCCGAGAGCCGCGCCCGGCGGCCCAACGCCGGCCCCTGACCGCCGAACGCCGCGTTCGGAGCCGACCTCAGCGGTGCACCGGTGAGGTCGGCCATCACCCCTGCGTTCGGGCACACCCGGACGTGCCGTCCAATTCCCGGTCGTACGGCAGACTCTGAGCCATCAGCGAAAGAGGGAATCAATGACGATCGACCCGGCAACCCCGGTCACCCCCGGCAGCGGCGACCCCGCGGCTCCCCGTCCCAGCGCGACCTACGGCGTCCACTCCGAGGTGGGTCGGCTGCGCAAGGTCCTCGTGTGTCGGCCCGGCCTCGCCCACCGGCGGCTGACCCCGTCCAACAATGACGACCTCCTCTTCGACGACGTGATGTGGGTCGACCAGGCGCAGCGCGACCACGAGGAGTTCGTGGGCGCGTTGACGGGCCACGGCGTCGACGTGCTGGAGCTGCACGAGGTGCTCGCCGAGACGATGGCCCAACCCGGTGCCAAGAGCTGGCTGCTCGACCGGAAGATCACGGCCAACGCCGTGGGCCTCGGGCTCGTCGACGCGACCCGGGAGTTCCTCGAGTCGCTGCCCGACGACCGGCTCGCCGAGTACCTCATCGGCGGCCTCGCCGTCCACGACCTCCCCCCGGGCCACCGGCCCGACCAGCTGCCACTCGTCGCACAGTCCGTGGGGCCGCGCGAGTACCTCATGCCGCCACTGCCCAACACGCTCTACACCCGGGACACGACGTGCTGGCTCTACGGCGGGGTGACTCTCAACCCGCTGCACTGGCCGGCGCGGCACGACGAGACGTTGCTGATGAAGGCGGTCTACTGCTTCCACCCCGACTTCGCCGGCTCGCGCATCTGGTGGGGCGACCCGGAGCGGGACTTCGACAATGCGACGTTCGAGGGCGGCGACATCATGCCCGTCGGCGACGGGGTCGTGCTGATGGGCATGAGCGAGCGAACCTCGCACCAGGCGATCACCCAGGTCGCCTCGGCGCTCTTCGCGGCCGGTGCTGCCCAGCAGGTCGTCGTCGCAGGGCTGCCCCGGATGCGTTCGGCCATGCACCTCGACACGGTCTTCACGTTCGCCGACCGTGACGTCGTCACGCTCTACCCGCGGATCGTCGACGCCGTCCACCCCTTCACGCTGCGTCCCGGTGACGGCCCGGGCGGCATCGACGTCATCGACGAGGACGGCGCGGCCTTCACCGACGTCGTGGCCAAGGCCCTCGGGCTGCCGAAGCTGAGGGTCGTCGAGACCGGCGGGGACGTCTTCGAGTCGGAGCGCCAGCAGTGGGACAGCGGCAACAACGTCGTCGCCCTCGAGCCGGGGGTCGTCATCGGCTACGACCGCAACACCGAGACGAACGCGAACCTGCGCGCCGCGGGCATCGAGGTCATCACGATCTCGGGCGCCGAGCTCGGTCGCGGTCGCGGCGGTGGCAGGTGCATGACCTGTCCCCTGATCCGGGACGCCGTCGACGCCTGACCTGCTTGCGCAGGTCCCGCTCGCTGACGCCAGCGGGTGCGCAAGGATGTGGCCCATGAGCACCCGCACCCTCACCGAGACCAGGCGTCTCGGCGTCGAGACGACCGGCATCGAGATCATCGACGAGTCGGAACGCACGGCCCGCCCGCGTGACCTCTTCTGGCCGTGGTTCGCGGCCAACGTGTCCGTCTTCGGGATCAGCTACGGCTCGTACGTCCTCGGCTTCGGCATCTCGTTCTGGCAGTCGGTCCTCGTGACCGTCGTCGGCGTCGTCGTGTCCTTCGCCCTGTGTGGCGTCATCGCGATCGCCGGCAAGCGCGGCTCCGCCCCGACGATGATCACCTCGCGCGCGGCGTTCGGCGTGACCGGGCAGAAGCTGCCGGGCGTCATCAGCTGGCTGGTGTCGATCGGCTGGGAGACCTTCCTCGCCATCATGGCCACCCTCGCGACGGCGACCATCTTCCGCCAGCTCGGCTGGGGTGGCGGGACGACGACCAAGATCGTGGCGATGGTCGTCGTCGCCGCGCTCATCGTGACCGCCTCGGTGGCGGGCTACCACATCATCATGCGGCTGCAGTCGGTGCTGACCTGGGTCACCGGCATCGCGACGGTCATCTACGTCGGCCTGACCCTGAGCCACGTGGACTGGGCTGCGGTGTCGGCCGTCAAGCCGGGGCCGTTCCAAGCCGTCATCGGCGCGCTCGTCATGGTCATGACCGGCTTCGGCCTCGGCTGGATCAACATCGCCGCGGACTGGTCGCGCTACCAGCCGCGCGACGCCTCGGGCGCGGCCATCGTCGGCTGGAACACCTTCGGAGGTGCGATCGCCCCGACGCTGCTCGTCATCTACGGCCTCGCCCTCGCGGGGTCGGACCCGAAGCTCTCGGAGGGCATCGCCGCCGACCCGATCGGCACCCTCGGCACCATCCTGCCGACGTGGTTCCTGCTGCCCTTCCTCCTCTCGGCGATCCTCGCCCTCGTCTCCGGCGCGGTCCTCGGCATCTACTCGTCGGGGTTGACGCTGCTCTCCCTCGGCGTGCGCATCCCCCGCCCGACGGCGGCCTTCGTCGACGGCGTCATCCTCACCCTCGGCACGATCTGGGTCGTCTTCTTCGCCGAGAGCTTCCTCGGCCCCTTCCAGAGCTTCCTGATCACCCTCGGCGTCCCGCTCGCCGCCTGGGCCGGGATCATGATCGC
>DASSTN010000008.1:0-7723 GCA_035707905.1 Intrasporangium sp. | reverse complement strand
CCTCGGGGAGCCGATGACGAAGGACGCCATCGCGCAGGCCTGGCGCACAGCGCTCGACCCGAAGGGCGAGTGGATCGCCTCCGTGCTCGCCGCCGCCGACAAGCGGCTCACGGAGGTGCGCCGCGGCGTCGAGGACGCCGGCGGGCTCGTCATCGCCTCCAACCAGACCCAAGCCCGCTCGTATGCCGCTCACCTGCGCTCGCTGACCGGCGAGGCTCCCACCGTGGTGCTGTCCGACGACGCCGGGGCCTCCCAGCGCATCGAGGAGTTCTCGGCGAGCACCTCGCGGTGGATGGTGGCCGTCCGGATGGTGTCCGAGGGGGTCGACGTGCCCCGCCTCGCCGTCGGGGTCTACGCGACGTCGACGTCGACGCCCCTCTTCTTCGCGCAGGCGGTCGGCCGGTTCGTGCGGGCCCGGCGCCGTGGCGAGACCGCGTCGGTGTTCCTGCCCTCCGTGCCGGTCATCCTCGACCACGCCGCCCGGCTCGAGGAGCAGCGCGACCATGCCCTCAACCGCACCCCCGACCCCGAGGACGTCGCGGCGATGTGGGCCGAGGAGCAGTCCCTCATTGACGAGGCCAACCGCGAGGCCAAGGCCGTCGGCCTCGAGGAGGGAGCCTTCGAGGCGCTCGAGTCCGAGGCGCACTTCGACCATGTGCTCTTCGACAAGCAGCAGTGGGGGATGCACGCCGACGTCGGCTCCGAGGACGAGCAGGAGTATCTCGGTCTGCCCGGCCTGCTCGAGCCCGACCAGGTCGCCTCGCTCCTCCGCGAGCGCCAGAGCAAGCAGTCGAAGCGCGCACCGAAGGATGCCACCCCGGCGCCGATGGCGACCCACCGCGCGCTCGCTGCGCAGCGCAAGGAGCTCAACAAGCTCGTGGCGGCCTACGCCCGGCAGAAGGGCTATCCCCACGCGAACGTCCACCTCGACCTGCGGCGGGCCTGCGGTGGCCCGGACCTCGCCGCCGCCAGCTCGGAACAGGTGGCGGCGCGGATCGAGAAGATCCGCAACTGGCTCGTCGGCCGTCGCTGACGCCAGTGCTTTCCGGTATCACCAGGGGGCGCCGGACGCTCTGAGGCGGTATGCCTCGCACCCCCTCCGCCACCGCCATGCTGCCGCGGCTGTTCACCGCGATCAGGTCAGTGCCCTGCACTGTCACGGCCGTCGGGACCATCACCGCCCTCGGCCTGATCACCGGTGCCCTGACCTCGGAAGTCACGGCGGGCAGGCTCGCCGACACCCTGGGCTATGGACTGCCGGCCTTCGCGGAGGGTCGCTGGTGGACCCTCGTGTCCGGTGCGCTCCTAGCGGTCAGCCCGTGGGGTTACCTGCCGGTCCTGGTCGCCCTCGTGGTCCTCGGCGCGATCGCCGAAAGGCGCCTCGGCACCCGCCGGGCCCTGACCGCCATGGTGGCCTGCCATGTGGGTGGCGTCGTCGGCGCGGCGGCGTTCATCGCGCTGGCCGACGCGGTCGGCTGGGAGCGGTTCGCGCGGCTCACCGACCTGACCGACGCCGGTCCCTCGGCCGGCTTCATCGGAGCCGTCACCGTCGCCACGGGGGCCTTCACCCCCAAGTGGCGGTTCCGTTGGCGACTGGGGCTCCTCGTCTACGTGACCGCCGCGGTCGTCTTCCTCAGCGGTCTCGCCGATGTCGAGCACGCGCTCGCGGTCCTCACCGGGCTGGCCCTCGTGCCGGTCCTCGGGCGCCACCACTCGGGGCCGCGCCACCGGCGCCCCGGACCGCCCGACGCGCCCGACGCGCGGGGCGAGTGGGAGGAGCGGACGGCTGCGGCTGCCTTGCTGCGGCAGCACGGCTCGCCGAGCCGTCTCGGGTGGATGACGACGTGGCGGGGCAACGAGTGGTTCCGGTCTCCCGACCTGACCGGTTACGTCGCCCAGCGCGAGCACGCCGGTGTGGCGCTCGCGCTCGGCGACCCGATCGGACCTTCCTCACGTCAGCGTGAGGAGCTCCTCGCCAGGTATGCCGCTCACTGCCGTAGCACCGGCCTCCTCCCCTGCGTCTTCGCCGCGGGCGAGGAGACCCGACTGGCCGCACAGCGCCTCGGGTGGAAGGCGATCCGCGTCGCCGAGGAGGCCGTCATAGAGCTGCCCGGTCTCTGTTTTCGGGGGAAGGCCTGGCAGGACGTGCGGACGGCCCTCAACCACGCAGGCCGCGACGGCATCAGCTTCCGGATCGGCCGGCTCCTCGACGAGCCGGCGGGCATCCGCGCCCAGGTGGAGAGGATCTCCGCCGAGTGGGTTGCCGCCAAGACGCTGCCCGAGCTCGGCTTCACCCTCGGTGGTCTGACGGAGGCCCTCGACCCGTCGGTCCGGGTCGGGATCGCCGTCGACGATTCGGGACGGGTCCACGGCTTCACCTCGTGGCTCCCGGTCCACCGGGCCGGGGACGGCGAGGTGACGGGGTGGACGCTCGACCTGATGCGGCGAGGCCCCCAGTCCTTCCGCGGCGTGATGGAGTTCCTCGTCGCGAGCGCCTGTCTGGCCTTCCGGGCCGAGGGCGTGCAGACCGTGTCGCTGTCGGCCTCACCGCTCGCGCGCTCCGGAGACGCGGTCTGTGGCCGCGTCGACGCCTGGCTCGACCGGCTCGGCTCGGCTCTCGAGCCGTGGTACGGGTTCCGTTCGCTGCATGCCTTCAAGGCCAAGTTCCAGCCGCGCTACGAGCCGCTGCACCTGCTCTATCCCTCGGTGCTCGCCCTGCCCCGCATCGGCACGGCGCTCACCGCGGCCTACCTGCCGGGCGTCGGCCTCGGTGAGTTGACCCGACTCGCCCGAAATGGCCAGGTAGCGGCGAATCGCGTTGAGCGGCATACCTCTTCATTGGCCGCCGCGTAAAGAATTGGTCACGCCGTTGGCCCCACTGGGACAGAGGAGGAGGGCTAGGGTCAGGCGCACCGGTCACGACCGTGACCTGAGAAGCGAAGGACCTCCATGACCAATGCGATCCTCGGGTCGAGCACGACCCGCCGCCAACTCCTCACCATGGCCGCCGTCGGGGGCGCCGGTCTGTTCACTGTCGCCGGCGCCCCAGGTGCCCGCGCCGCCGGGCAGGGTCTGGGCACCAACGGCAAGACCGTGCTGCTCACCGTCCTCGGGACGACCGACCTGCACGGGCACGTCTACAACTGGGACTACTTCAAGGACGCCGAGTACGACGACAAGGCGCACAACGACGTCGGCATCGCGAAGGCGGCCACGCTCATCAAGGCGGTGCGCGCCGAGCGAGGGGCAGACTGGTGCCTCACCCTCGATGCCGGCGACACAATCCAGGGCACCCCGCTCGCCTACTACTACGCCAAGATCGACCCGATCACCCAGGGCTCGAAGCACCCGATGGCCCAGGCCATGAACCTCGTCGGCTACGACGCCGCGGCACTCGGGAACCACGAGTACAACTACGGGCTCGACACGCTGCGCACCTGGGAGAGCCAGCTGAACTTCCCGCTCCTGTCGGCGAACAGCGTCGACTGGACCAGCGGCCAGCCGGTCTTCAAGCCCTACGTCATCAAGACGTACAAGGTGCCGGGCGAGAAGGCCATCAAGGTGGGCGTCCTCGGCCTCGTCACACCGGGTGTCGCGATCTGGGACAAGGCGAACGTCGAGGGCAAGGTCAAGTTCCCGGGCATCGTCGAGCAGGCGAAGCTCTTCGTGCCACGGCTCAAGGCGGCCGGAGCCGACATCGTCGTGGTCTCCGTCCACTCGGGGATGGACACGTCCTCCTCCTACGGCGACGCCCTGCCCTATCCCGAGAACGCCGCCAGTCTGCTGGCCGAGCAGGTGCCGCACATCGACGCGGTTCTCGTCGGCCACGCGCACAAGGAGATCGCTCAGCGGTTCGTCGAGAACAAGCAGACGGGCCGCAAGGTGCTGCTCTCCGAGCCGTACTACTGGGGCATGCGGGTCACCGTCATGGACCTACAGCTGCAGAAGATCCGCGGCCAGTGGCAGGTCATTCACTCCGGCGCCACCCTGCTCAACTCGAACACGGCACCCGAGGACCCGGACATCGCGCTGGTCGTCAGGGGCGCTCACGAGAAGGTGCGCGGCTACGTCAACAGCGTCATCGGCACCTGCCTCGAGGCGATGCCCGCGGCGACCTCCTGCTGGGAGGACACCGCAGCGATCGACTTCATCAACCACGTCCAGGCCGACGCCGTCAAGCATGCCCTCGTCGGCACCGCGGACGAGGGCAAGCCCGTGCTGTCCATCGCCGCTCCCTTCAACCGAGACGCGGTCATCCCCAAGGGCGACATGACGGTCAAGGACGTGGCAGGCCTCTACATCTACGACAACACCCTGCTCGGCGTCGTGCTGACCGGCGCCCAGATCAAGGACTACCTGGAGACGAGCGCGACCTACTTCAAGCAGGTCAGCTCCTCGTCGGTCAGCGCGGTGAACCTGACGAACGCCCCGACAGCGTCCGCTCCCGGTGGCACGCCGGACTACAACTACGACATCATGGGCGGCCTCAAGGGCGAGCTGTCCTACGACATCGACGTCTCCAGGCCCGCCGGCTCGCGCATCACGAACGTCAAGTACCTCGGTGCGGCGATCGACGACGCTGCCGAGTTCGTCATCGCCATCAACAACTACCGCCAGTCCGGGGGTGGTGGCTTCCCACACGTGAAGACGGCACCGGTCGCCTACAACCGTCAGGTCGAGATCCGGCAGCTGCTCATCGACTATGTGACGGCGAAGGGCGCCATCGACCCGGCCGAGTTCGCCTCGGTCGACTGGCGACTGATGTACGGCACCACCCCTCTCACCGTCGTCCCCTGAGGGTCGGCAGACCTTTCCGCTCCTGAGACCGGCTCCCGTCACACGTATGGCGGGAGCCGGCCTCGAGTGCAGGGAAACTCAACGAGCGCTCCGGGCGCCCTTGACCTAGGCTGCGAGCACCTGTCATTGCAGCAGGTAGCGCCCGGTTCCCTTGCCGGGCACGAGGTTTCGCCGAGCGTCCTGCAACGGAGCAGGACAGAGGAGCTGATATGCCCCATCTCCGATCCCGGAGAAGGCGACCCTCGTGCTCGGTCCGTCGATGCACGCGACCAAGAAGGAGCAGGCCCTGGTCGTCACCCTGCCCAAGGACGCCAACGGTCGGGACCGCTTCTACATCGCCGAGAACCGGCAGTACGCGGGCTACGACGCCACGTTGAAGAGCGGCCCGTACAACTTTGGCTGGATGTTGACGAAGTCTGACTGGGTGGAGCACTTCCCCTACCAGGACGGCCTGCTCATCAGCTACTGGAACACCGCGGTGTCCAACAACAACACGAAGGCCCACCCGGGTACCGGTCGCGTGCTGCCGGTCGACGCCCGGCCCACCGCCCTGAGGTGGAGTGACGGAACCGTCGCTCGCAACCGGATCCAGAGTTTCGACTCGACCTTCGGCGTCAGCCCGACCGACCCGATCTCCCTGCACCGGGAGACCACCGCCGGCCTGACCACCCTGGACGTCCCGGCGCAGGCACCCGTGTCGGTCTTTGACGACAGCGACCCGAACCGCTACTACGACGCTGCCAATCCGATGGGCAGCGTCAAGGTGGCCGGAGCCGGTGTCACGATCAAGGTCGTCCAGTCAAACAGCACCGGCAAGATGACGGTGAAGGTCAACGACTGACCGGAACCCCCTTGATCGGCCCGGGCATCGCCAGGCGATGCCCGGGCCGATGCACGCGGCCCCGGCTCGGTCGGCAGGTGCCCGCGTGGCGCGCTCGGCACCATACGGATCGGGGCTCCTGACATGGCAGAGTTGGACACATGAGCCAACAGCCGTCCGGGTGGTACGACGACCCCACTGACCCCGATCTCCTGCGGTACTGGGACGGGGTGACATGGACGACGCACACCGCGCCGAAGAAGTCGCCGACGATCTCGCAGTCGACGATCGGCATGCCGCAGCAGACGCAGGAGCCCACGACGCCGATGCCCTCGGGGAGTGGCTGGCACGACCGGCCCGTGCAGGGCGCGTCGGGCTACGGCCAGGGCGGGCAGCAGTACCCCTACGGGCAGCAGCCCCCGCAGTACCCCTACCAGCAGGCGCCGCAGTACCCGCAGGCGCCGGGTGCGGCGTGGATGCACGCCGGTCCGACGACGATCGACGGCGTGCCGCTGGCCTCATGGGGCCGGCGCTTCGCGGCGTGGATCATCGACGGCATCGTCATCGCGATCATCTCCGGCATCCTCATCAACCTCTTCGTCCCGAGCTACAGCCAGATGATCGACGACATCACGAGGGCGATCGAGGGCAACAACGCCCAGGCGATGAACACCATCATCGGTGAGAGTGTCGGCACGGTGTTCCTCGTGGGCCTGCTCTCCTACATCTTCGCCAGCGCCTACGCGATCGCCTTCTGGGTGACCACGGGCCAGACGATCGGCAAGATGGCGTTGAAGATCAGCGTCCGTCGCGTCGACCGGCCCGGACCGCTCGATATCGGCACCGCAATCCGACGGCGCTTGCTGCAGCTGCTCTCGGTCATCCCCGGGGTGAGCGGGCTCTACTCGATCGTGCTGCTGCTCGACGGCCTGTGGCCGCTCTGGGACGAGAAGCGCCAGACGCTGCACGACAAGATCGCGAGCACCCAGGTGGTCATGGGCAAGCAGCCCCGCCAGCCCCGCTGACCGCACGTCCTTCCCTTTCCCGACGGTCCGCTCGAGACCGAGAGGGGCGGTATGCCGCCCAGCTCGCTCACGAGCGGACCGTTTCCTTGCCGGGCGGCTGGGCCTCAGCGGACGAGGCCGAGCGCAGCCAGCTCCTCGACCGGCTCGAGCACGCCGCAGCAGGCGTAGGACGTGAAGCGCGCACGGAGCCGGTCCACCTCGTCGGGGGAGAGGGCCGCGAGCCGCTCGACCAAGGGCTCCGAGCGGGTCTGCCCGAGGATCTCCGCCAGGTCCTCGACGTCTGCGCCCTCGAGCCCCTCGTGGGTCGCGAGCAGGGCGTTGACGACGCCGTGCATCTGGCGGCCCTTGTACTCACCCCGGATGGCATGATGCAGGCCGCCCGTGAGCTTGAAGGACACGCCGCGCTCGATGGCGCGGGCCAGGAACCCGGCCAACGTCGCCTCGTCCGGCCACGGCCAGGCGGGCGTGGGGCCGGTCCGGAACTTGGCGATGATCGCTGAGCCCTCGTCGACGGCGGCCGCGATCTCGTCGAGCGCGAGCTGCTGCTCGTCGCCGAGCCCTACCTCGACGACGAGGGGGAGGGCAAGGCCGAGGGCCTGACGCCAGTCCGGGTTCCAACCGACCTCGCCGCTCGTCAGCTGGACGCGCGGCTCGTCACGCAGCAGGTCGACGGCGTCCAGGAGCGGCTCCATCGGGCTGTCGGGGCGCAGGACGAGCGCGACCGGGAGCGGGTCGGCAACGGCACGTTCGTCCTTGGCGGCGAGGTTCGCCAGCTCGCCAGCAGCCGTTACGGGGACGAGCAGCGGTCCGATGCAGGCGGCATATGGGTCATTCCGGCGGGCCAGATGCTCGTCAACGGCCACGTCGAGCGTGGCGAGCCCCGGCGGGAACACCGCGGCGTCGTCGACGAGACCAGCGAGGAGTGGGGACACGTGCAGCGGTGCAGCCCGGGACATGACAGGAGGCTACTCCGGCGGCTCACGGGACTGTGGACGGCGAGAACGCTTCGAGATGCGGTTCTGCCATGCTCGTGGCAGCGTTTGGTGCAGTTGCGTTCTGCTAGGACAGGGGAGCCGATGGT
>DASSTN010000007.1:0-2935 GCA_035707905.1 Intrasporangium sp. | reverse complement strand
GCCCGCAAGAACACCTGACCCGCGCCGCCGCGGGCCCGCTGTCGCAGGCGGGCTCTACGCTTCCGTCCCATGGCGAAGGCGAAGACGGCCAAGGCGGCCTACCGGTGCTCGGAGTGCGGCTGGCAGACGTCCAAATGGGTGGGGCGCTGCGGCGAGTGCCAGACGTGGGGGACGGTCACCGAGGCGGCGTCCGCCACCCCCGCGCGGGTCGTGACCGCCGGGCCGGTCAGCGCGCCCGCCCGGCCGATCGGGCAGGTGGACGTCCGGTCCGCGAAGACCCGCCCCACCGGCCTGGACGAGCTCGACCGGGTGCTCGGCGGCGGCATCGTGCCCGGCGCCGTCCTGCTGCTCGCGGGCGAGCCGGGCATCGGCAAGTCGACGCTGCTGCTGGAGGTCGCCGCGCTCGCCTCCACCGGCCCCGAGGGCCACGGCGACACCCCCGCCAAGAACGTCCTGTACGTGACCGGCGAGGAATCGGCCGAGCAGGTGCGGCTGCGCGCCGACCGGGTCGGGGCGATCACCGACCGGCTCTACCTCGCCGCCGAGACCGAGCTGTCGGCGATCCTCGGGCACATCGACGCCGTCGAGCCCACGCTGCTCGTCGTCGACTCCATCCAGACGATCGGGACGTCCGAGGTCGACGGCGCGCCCGGCGGCGTCACCCAGATCCGCGAGGTCGCCGCCAACCTGATCAGGGTCGCCAAGGAGCGCGGCATCACCGTCGTGCTCGTCGGCCACGTCACCAAGGAGGGCGCGATCGCCGGGCCGCGCCTGCTGGAGCACCTCGTCGACGTCGTCCTGTACTTCGAGGGCGACCGGCACTCCCGGCTGCGCATGATCCGCGCCGTGAAGAACCGCTACGGGCCGACCGACGAACTCGGCTGCTTCGACCTCTCCGAGGTCGGCATCGTCGGGCTGCCCGACCCGAGCGGACTGTTCCTCACCCGCCGCGACGAGGCCGTCCCCGGCACCTGCGTCACCGTCACGCTGGAGGGCCGCCGCCCCCTCGTCGCCGAGGTCCAGTCGCTCGTCGCGAAGTCGCACCTGCCCGCGCCGCGCCGGGCCACGTCCGGCCTCGACACCTCCCGCGTCGCGATGGTCCTCGCCGTCCTCGCGCAGCGCTGCAAGATCTCCATGCACGAGCAGGACGTGTACGTCTCCACGGTCGGCGGGGTGCGGCTCAACGAGACGTCCGTCGACCTCGCCCTCGCGCTCGCCGTCGCGGGCTCCACCGTCGAGCAGGCCCTGTCCACCAGCCTGATCGCGCTCGGCGAGGTCGGCCTCGCCGGGGAGGTCCGCGTCGTGCCCGGCGTCCAGCGGCGGCTCGCCGAGGCCGCCCGGCTCGGGTTCAAGCACGCCGTCGTCCCGCGCGGGTCCCTGGAACTCGCCGACGGCTCGCCGCTCAAGCGCGCCGACCCGCAGCTCACGAGCTACGAGGGCATGAAGGTGATGGAGGTCGACAGCCTGAAACAGGCGCTCCAGGTCGCGTTTACGGCCCCGTGAAACGGGTCACGCCAGAGTATTACTCCACACAACGCACGCTTGCGACCTGGGGAGGAACCAGTGCGCGGCCCTCCTCGGTAAACTGACGCCGTCCAGCGACCTCCGGGGGTCAGGTGCCATCACACGACAAGGGTCATGACGAACGACGCCGCGCCACCTTGGCAGCGGTGGCCCCGGGCACCCAGATCCGCGACGGACTGGAGCGGATCCTCCGGGGCCACACCGGCGGCCTGATCGTGCTCGGCTACGACAAGGCGGTCGAGGAGCTGTGCACGGGCGGCTTCGAGCTCGACGTCGAGTTCTCCGCGACCCGCCTGCGCGAACTCGCCAAGATGGACGGCGCCATCGTCCTCGACGACAGCCACAGCCGCATCGTCCGCGCCGCCGTCCACCTCGTGCCCGACTCGACCATCCCGACCGAGGAGTCCGGGACGCGGCACCGCACCGCCGAGCGCGTCGCCCGCCAGACCGGCCTGCCCGTCATCTCCGTCAGCCAATCGATGCACATCATCGCGCTGTACCTCGACGGCATCCGCTACGTCCTCGAAGACTCGGCGGCCATCCTGTCCAAGGCCAACCAGGCCCTGGCGACGCTCGAACGCTACAAGCTGCGGCTCGACGAGGTGTCCGGCACGCTCTCCGCCCTCGAGATCGAGGACCTCGTCACCGTCCGCGACGTCAGCGCCGTCGTCCAGCGCCTGGAGATGGTGCGCCGCATCGCCGACGAGATCGAGGGCTACGTCGTCGAACTCGGCACCGACGGCCGGCTGCTGTCCCTCCAGCTCGACGAGCTGGTCTCCGGCGTCGACGCCGACCGGGAGCTGATCGTCCGCGACTACCCGTCCGACGACACCCGCGCCCGCGGCGTCGGGGCCATCCTGTCGTCCCTCGACACCCTGTCCGCCAACGAGCTCCTCGACCTGTCCACGGTCGCCGAGGTGATGGGCTTCGCCGGCCCGGACGCCCTCGACCTGCCCGTCAGCCCCAAGGGCTTCCGCCTGCTCGCCAAGGTCCCCCGGCTGCCCAGCATGGTCGTCGAGCGCCTCGTCGAGCACTTCGGCGGCCTGCAGAAGCTCCTCGCCGCCAGCATCGACGACCTCCAGGCCGTCGGCGGCGTCGGCGAGTCCCGCGCCCGCAGCGTCCGCGAGGGCCTGTCCCGCCTCGCCGAATCCTCCATCCTGGAACGCTACGTCTGACCCGCGCGCCTCAGCGCAGCCGGAAGATCTGCTTCTCGACCTTCGTGCCCTTCAACTGGGCCACGTAGGTGCCGGGACGTGCGCTGACCTTGCCCTTGCAGCCCCGGGTGCGGTCCCACGTGACGTTGTCGACGAACGGGATGCCGCGGCGGAGCGTCTCCTTCGGGGCGGCGCCTCGCCGGCAGCCGGCGGACGACCAGATGCGATCCGAGCCCGACGTGATGCGGACGTCCAGC
>DASSTN010000006.1:0-12709 GCA_035707905.1 Intrasporangium sp. | reverse complement strand
GACCCGGAGGCGGTCGAGGTGCACCGACGCCCGCGGCCGCCGCTGGAGCAGGGCGTCGCGGCCGTCGCGGCGGGCGTGACCGCAATGCTGGATATCTCTGACGGGCTGCTGCGCGACGCCGGCCGGATCGCCCGGGCGAGTGGCGTGATCCTCGACCTCGATCCCACGGCCCTCGAGGACGACATCGACCGGCTCGCCCCCACCCTCGGCGGCGACGTCGCACGCGCGTGCGTCCTCGCGGGTGGGGAGGAGCACTCCCTGCTCGCGACGTTTCCGCCCGGGTGCGTACCTCCCGGCTGGCGTCTGATCGGCGTGGTGCGCGGACTGGCCGGGGGAGAGGAGCCGCAGGTCCTCGTCGGCGGGCTGCGCGAGTCGCTCACCGGGTGGGACCACTTCCGCCCCTACTGATCGACAGTGCGCTACTTCTGATCGACAGTGCACTCTTTCGGATCGACAGTGCGCTACTTCGGATTCAGTGGCCGGTCTTGTGCACTGTCGATCGGGATTGGCGCACGCTCGATCGGGATTGGCGCACACTCGATCGCCGGGGATGCGAGAGGGCCGGCCCCCTGTGGGGAGCCGGCCCTCTCAGTGCTGAAAGATCAGCGCGCGACCTTGCCTGCCTTGAGGCAGGAGGTGCAGACGTTGATCCGCTTGGGCGTCACACCGTTCACCATGGTCCGAACGCGCTGGATGTTGGGGGTCCAGCGGCGCTTGGTGCGGCGGTGCGAGTGCGAGATGTTGTGACCGAAGCTCGGTCCCTTGCCGCAGACGTCGCAGTTGGCAGCCACGGGTGATCTCCTGAAACTCGTTGTTGTGGTCGTTCGTCGGTTCGCCCCAGGGGCGCGGCGTACCGTCAGGACGACGGGTGGGATGGGCCGATGCGCGCAGGGCAACCGCTCAAGAGTAGCCGACGGCTGCCGTGGGCACCAAAACGGCCACAGCCGGCGCCGACGAGACCATGACGATACCGGGGCGGGCCGAACCGCTCGTTACGGTGGGGCGATGGTGCGAGAGCGGAGGAGCCACCGCAAGGAGCGGCACGACGCCCCGCCCGGTTTCTTCGAGGCCGAGGCGGTCGGCCTGCGCTGGCTGGCCGAGGCGGAAGCGCGCGGCGGCACTCGGATCGTCCGGGTGCTCGACGTGGGGGAGGACTTCATCGACCTGGAGCAGGTGCCGGTCGCCGGCCCCTCGCAGGCAGCGGCGGATGACTTCGGACGGTCCCTGGCGGCGATGCACGCCGCAGGGGCGCCGGCCTTCGGGTCCCCGCCCCAGGGATGGGAAGGCGCGTCGTGGATCGGTCGCCAACGACAGACGAACGACCCCGAGCCGACCTGGGGACGGTTTTATGCCGAGCAGCGGGTCCGCCCGTTCGTGCACGCGGCTGAACGCGTCGGCCACCTCGACGCCCGTGCCGTGCATGAGCTCGATGAGCTGTGCGACCGGATCTCGGCGGGGGAGTTCGACGACGACCGTCCTGCCGCGCGCATCCACGGGGACCTCTGGTCGGGCAACGTGCTCTGGACGGTCAAGGGCGTCTGCCTCATCGACCCCGCTGCGCACGGTGGCCACGGCCTGACCGACCTCGCGATGCTCGCACTGTTCGGTGCCCCGGGTCTGGACCGCGTCCTCGGCAGCTACGCCGAGGCGGCCTCGCTGCCAGCCACGTGGCCCGACCTCATCGGCCTGCACCAGCTCCATCCCCTTGCCGTGCATGCCGTCTCGCATGGCCCGTCCTACGGTGACGAGCTCGTCGCGGTCGCGCGGCGCTACCGCTGACCGGTGCAGGTGCACGCCCGCGTCGGTCCGACGCAGTAGCCTGCCGAGCAGCAGCACGCAGGAAGGACACCATGCCAGGCGCAGCGCCGATGCCGGAGGAGGGCCTCGAGGTCCTGGACGTCAATGCCGTCCGTCGCTGGGCCGTGCTCGTCCGCTCCGCCTTCGCGGCCCGCCGCGCCGAGATCGACGCGCTCAACGTCTTCCCGGTGCCCGATGGCGACACGGGCACCAACCTCTTCCTCACCTTCGACGGGGCGGTCGACCGTACGCTTACTGAACCGGCCGACACGGCTGCGGGCGACCTGCTCGTGGTCTTCGCGAAGAACCTGCTCTGGTCCGCCCGTGGCAACTCGGGCGTCATCCTGTCCCAGCTGGCCCGGGGCCTCGCGGAGGCGTGCCAGGGCCAGGCGGTGATCAGCGGCGCGCACCTCGCGAAGGGCCTGGTCGCCGGTGACCGCCGCGCGTGGGAGGCGGTGACCGACCCACGTGAGGGCACCATCCTCTCGGTCAGCAGGGCCGCCGCGCAGGCTGGCACCGCCCACGCTGCGGCGGGTGTGCACGCCGTGGCGCTCGCTGCCCTGGAGTCGGCCCGCATCGCCCTCGAACGCACTCCGCAGCAGCTCGACGTGCTCGCCAGGGCCGGTGTGGTCGACGCCGGTGGCGCAGGTCTCGTCCTGCTGCTCGAGTGCCTCGAGCGGCTCTGCGCGGGTGACGACGGCCGGCTGGTCCTCAGCCTCGCGAAGAGCGGACGTCGTGGGCTGCGCCCGCTCGGGCCGGCCGCCATGCCCACCCCGCTCGACGCAGAGCCCCAGGCAGCCGGGACCGCTCCCGAGTACGAGGTGATGTACCTGCTCGACGAGGCGACCGACGCGACCGCCGACGTGCTGAGGGACCGGCTCGTCGAGCTGGGCGACTCGGTCATCGTCGCGGGCGAGGACGGCACCTGGAACGTGCACGCGCACGTCGACGACGTCGGTGCGGCCATCGAGGCCGGCATCGCTGCTGGGAGACCCCGCGAGATCCGGGTGACCCGCCTCGCCCAGGACTCGTCCGAGCTCGGGCGGCTTCCGGCGGCGCGTCCCACCCCCGGGGGGCCCGGCCTCGTCGCGTGCGCACCCGGCGACGGCCTCGCGGACCTCTTCCGGGAGGCCGGTGCCGCGGTCCTGTCGACGGGACCCGGGCAGCGGACCACGACCGGCGAGCTCATCTCCGCCATCCGCGAACGCCACGAGGCTGGCGCGCGGGGCGTCATCGTCCTGCCCAACGACGGCGACACCGAGCTGGCCGCTGCCGCCGCTGCCCGAGCCGTCGCCGACGAGGGCATCGAGGTGCTCGTCGTCCGCTCGCGCACACCAGTCCAGGGCGTTGCCGCCGTTGCGGTGTACGAGCCGTCGGCCTCCGCCAGTGCGAACGTGCTCGCGATGCAGTTCGCGGCCGCTGGCACGCGCCACGGCGCCGTGACGATCGCCGACCGCCCCGCGCTGACGTCGGGTGGACGCTGCGAGCCCGGTGACGTGCTCGGGATCGTCGACGACGACATCGTGATCGTCGGCTCCGACCTGACAGAGGTCGGTGCCGCCGTCGGTGCCCGGCTCCTGTCGAGCGGCGGGGAGCTGCTCACGGTTCTCGTCGGCGACGGCGCGACGCTCGAGCTCGGAGAGGCCGTGGCCGAGGCGGCCCGCCACGACCGCCGCGAGGTCGAGTCGACGGTCCTGCACGGTGGCCAGCAGCTCTATCCGCTCCTGCTCGGGGTCGAGTGACGATGGTCGCGGTCACGGAGGAGACGCCCCTGTCGAAGCTCATCCGCAAGGGCCACGCCGAGCAGCTGTCCCGGACGAAGGGCCTCGACACGGTGGGTGACCTGCTCGACTACGCGCCGCGGCGCTACCTGCGGCCCGGTCAGCTGACGGACCTGTCCCAGCTGCGCCCCGACGAGGACGTCATGGTCGTGGCCGAGGTGGCCCGGGCGTCGTCCCGGCAGATGCGAGGACGCAAGGGCAAGCTCCTCACGGTCGTGCTGTCCGACGGCCGGGGTCACGAGCTCGACCTGACCTTCTTCTCGGCCTACGGACACGAGCAGAAGCTCCATCCGGGAGTGCGGGGCTTCTTCGCCGGCACCGTCGGGCTCTACCGACACCGGCTCCAGCTCACGCACCCCGACTACGAGCTCTTCTCAGCCACTGACGACGCCGCCCAGCTCGTGGAGCACTACCAGACCCACCAGATCCCGGTCTACTCGGCGACCGGCAAGATCTACTCCTTCACGATCCGGCGGATGGTCGAGCTCGCCCTCGACTCCGTCGACCGCGTGCGCGAGCCCGTCCCGGCCGACATCCGCCGGCAGCGTGGGCTGATGACGCGGGCCGAGGCGCTCGAGCTCGTCCATCGTCCGCGGGTCGAGGACCAGCCCTGGCGGGGGCTGGCCCGGCTGAAGTACGACGAGGCGCTCACCCTGCAGACGATCCTCGCGCAACGCCGCCGCGCCGCCGAGGCCGTCGCTGCAACGCCGCGCCTGCCCCGGCCGGGCGGGCTGCTCGCCGCCTTCGACGCACGGCTGCCCTTCGAGCTCACGGCCGGCCAGCTCGAGGTCGGCAAGGTGCTGACCGAGGAGCTCGCGAGCGATCGGCCCATGAACCGGCTCCTCCAGGGCGAGGTCGGGTCGGGCAAGACCGTCGTCGCGCTGCGCGCGATGCTCGCGGCCATCGACGCGGGGGGTCAGGCGGCGCTCCTGGCACCGACCGAGGTCCTCGCGGCGCAACACTTCCGCTCCATGACCGCGATGCTCGGTGACCTCGCCGAGGGGGGCATGCTGGGCGGCAGCGACATCGGCACGAAGGTCGCGCTGCTCACCGGCAGCCAGTCGGCGGGGGCACGCAAGCGCGCGCTGCTCGACGCCGCCTCGGGCGAGGCCGGCATCGTTGTCGGCACCCATGCGCTCATCCAGAAGCACGTACAGTTCGCCGACCTCGCCCTCGTCGTCGTCGACGAGCAGCACCGCTTCGGCGTGGAACAGCGCGACGCCCTTCGGGAGAAAGCCGGCCGACCTCCTCACGTCCTCGTGATGACCGCGACGCCGATCCCACGCACCGTCGCGATGACGGTCTTCGGCGACATGGAGACCTCCACGCTTCGCGAGCTGCCCCGCGGCCGCTCGCCCATCACCACCCATGTCGTCGACGCCGAGAAGCCGGGCTGGGTCGAGCGCACCTGGCAGCGCGTCGCCGAAGAGGTTGCCGCCGGACACCAGGCGTACGTCGTGTGTCCCCGGATCGGCGACGTCGACCCCGCGCTGGCGACCTCGAGCGACTCGTCGGACGAGGACGCTGCCGACTGGGACGTCGCCCCCGACGAGAGCGCCGACACGCGGGAGCTCACCGGCGTCTACACGATGTTCGAGCAGCTGCGCGCCAACCCCGCCCTCGAGCGCTGCCGCATCGCGGTCCTCCACGGCCGGCTCGATGCCGAGGCCAAGGACGAGACGATGCGCGCCTTCGGCGCGGGCGAGATCGACGTCCTCGTCGCCACCACCGTCATCGAGGTCGGCGTGGACGTGCCCAATGCGACCGTCATGGTGGTCGTCGACGCGGACCGGTTCGGCATCTCACAGCTGCACCAGCTGCGGGGTCGCGTCGGCCGGGGCAGCGCACCCGGACTCTGCCTGCTCATGGCCCAGGCGCCCGGAGCGAGCGCGACCGAGCGGCTCGACGCGGTCGCCAGCACGACCGACGGGTTCGAGCTGGCCCGCCTCGACCTCACCTTCCGGCGCGAGGGTGACGTGCTCGGGGCGCGCCAGAGCGGTCGGGGCAACTCGGTGCGCCACCTACGGCTCGGCCGCCGGGAGGATGAGCAGATCATCGCCGACGCTCGCGAGGACGCGTTCGCGATCGTCGCGGCCGATCCGACCCTGGCCGACCACCGCGACCTCGCGGCGGCCGTCGCCACCCGGCTCGACGAGGAACAGGCCGCCTTCCTGGAGCGAGGGTGAGCCGATGACGAGGATCATCAGCGGCGCGGCGGGCGGCCGGACCCTCCGCACCCCGGAGGGCGCCTCGACGCGGCCGACCTCGGACCGGGTCCGTGAGGCCCTGTTCAGCCGTCTCGAACACCGGCACCTGCTCACGGGGGCGCACGTCCTCGACCTCTACGCCGGCTCCGGTGCTCTCGGGCTCGAGGCCGCGAGCCGCGGCGCGGAGCTCGTCCTGCTCGTCGAGTCCAACCGCAGGGCCGTCTCCGTCATCCGCGACAACATCAAGACCGTCGGCCGCCCCGGGGTGCGGGTCCTCGCCGACCCCGTGCTGCGGGTGCTGTCGGGGGGCCCGCCCGGCGGCATACGGATGGACCTCGTCCTCATCGACCCGCCGTACGACGTACGAGAGGAGGCGCTGGCCGAGGTGCTGACGGAGCTCGTCGAGCGAGGCTGGCTCGCCTCCGATGCCTTCGTCGTCGTCGAGCGGTCGACGCGGTCGCCCCAACCGACTTGGCCCAAGGGGCTCGAGCTGTCGGGGGAGAAGCGCTACGGCGAGACGACGGTGTGGTTCGCCGAGCCGCCGCTCGCGGACGGCGTCGCGTAGGTTGGGGGCCGTGACGACCTCCCCGCGCCGCTGCGTCTGCCCCGGCTCCTACGACCCGGTGACCAACGGGCACATCGACGTCATCGCCCGAGCCGCCAGGCTCTTCGACGAGGTGGTCGTCGCCATCCTGCACAACCCGTCGAAGCGGGGGACCTTCACCATCGACGAACGGCTCGACCTGCTCAAGGCTGCGGTCGGCGACCTCGACAACGTCCGGATCGCCGCCTTCGCCGACATGCTCGTCGTCGACGTCTGCCGCGAGGTCGGCGCCGCCTCCATGGTCAAGGGGCTGCGCGGGGGGACCGACTTCGCCTACGAGCTGCCGATGGCCAACATGAACCACCACCTGACCGGGGTCGAGACGCTCTTCGTCGTCGCGGCCCCCGAGTGGCAGCACGTGTCGAGCTCTCTCATCAAGGAGGTGGTGCGCTACGGCGGTGACGTCACGGGCCTTGTCCCCGACGCCGTGCGCGACGCGCTCCTCGAGCGCGTCGGCCGGCCGGGCTGACCGACCTCGGCGCGGTGGCGATGCCCCTCTGGCACGAAGCGCGCTGATTTGGGCGGCGCTGACCGCTCCGGTAACCTTGTCCGTCGGTCCACGTCTGCAGTGACGGGGGCCGAACCCGTCAACCACCGTCTGGAGACATGGACCGCCTCGACCCGCGCTCACCCCTGGTCATCACCACCAGAGAGCTGACGCGGCGACCCGGGACGATGCAGGAGCTCCGTCGGACGGTGGAGCTGCCCGAGGACCTCGGAACCGACATCATCTCGATCAAGGCCGGCACGCCGGTGCAGATCGACGTGCGGCTCGAGTCCGTCGTCGAGGGCGTGCTCGTGACGGGCTCGGTCCGCGGCACGGCGACCGGTGCCTGCGTGCGGTGCCTGGATCCCGTCGACCTGCCGGTCGAGGGGTCCTTCCAGGAACTGTTCGCCTACACCGATCGGGCGGCGCACCACCACGAGGTGGGCGCCGACTCGGAGGAGGACGAGGTGTACGAGCTCGTCGGCGACCTGATCGACCTCGAGCCCGTCATCCGGGACGCGGTCGTTCCGACGCTGCCGTTCCAGCCGGTGTGCCGGGAGGACTGCCCGGGGCTGTGTCCCCAGTGCGGGATCCGCCTCGCGGACGACCCGAAGCACCATCATGAAGTGATCGACCCACGGTGGTCGGCTCTCAGCGGACTGCTGGGAGACGACCCGCAAGAGAAGAGGAACTGACGTGGCTGTCCCGAAGCGGAAGATGTCGCGGTCCAACACCCGTTCGCGTCGTGCGAACTGGAAGGCTACGCCGACCACGCTCACCACCTGCCCGCGCTGCTCCGCCCCCCGGCAGCCGCACATCGCCTGCCCCAACTGCGGCACCTACAACGGGCGCCAGTACGCCGAGGCCGAGCGCACCGAGCACCAGGCCTGAACGCACCGTGGCTGACACCGAACTCGAGGGTGTCGCGGCGGTTCCGCAGCGGCCCGTCGAGCCCCTGGTCGCCCACCTCATCCAGGTGGTTGGTCAGGAGGTCGACGAGCCGCTGCTCCTGCGTGCCCTGACGCACCGGTCCTACGCCTACGAGAACGGCGGGCTGCCCAACAACGAGCGGCTCGAGTTCCTCGGCGACTCCGTCCTCGGTCTCGTCGTCACGGAGACCCTCTACCTCGGCCACCCCGACCTGCCGGAGGGACAGCTCGCCAAGCTGCGGGCCGCCGTCGTCAACATGCGGGCACTGGCCGATGTCGCGCGCACCTTCGACCTCGGCCAGTTCGTCATGCTCGGCAAGGGCGAGGAGGCGACCGGCGGCCGCGACAAGGCCTCGATCCTCGCCGACACGATGGAGGCCCTCATCGGCACGGTCTTCCTCTCCGCCGGCATGGTCGGGGCGGCTCGGTTCGTCCACCACCACTTCGACGGGCTCATCGCCGACGCGGCGCAGCTCGGTGCCGGGCTGGACTGGAAGACCTCGCTGCAGGAGAAGGCGGCGGAGGCCGACCTCGGCACTCCCGACTACCTCATCGACGAGACGGGCCCGGACCACGAGAAGGAGTTCCACGCACAGGTGGTCTTCGGCGAGCGGGTGCTAGGCGAGGGGAACGGTCGCAGCAAGAAGGAAGCCGAGCAGAAGGCCGCGAAGCAGGCCTGGCACCACCTCAGCGCCGGCTCGACGACCGTCTCCTGAGCGACGATGCCCGAGCTCCCCGAGGTCGAGGTCGTCCGGCGCGGCCTCGCCGACCACGTCGTGGGCCGTCGCATCGTGCGCGCGACGATCACCGGTGACCGGGTCGCCCGGCGCCACGTGCCCGGTCCCCAGGACCTCGCCGACCGCATCACGGGCTCGACGGTCACCGCGGCCCGACGCCGGGGCAAGTACCTCTGGCTCGAGCTCGACCGCGCCGAGGCCCTCATCGTCCACCTCGGCATGAGCGGCCAGATGCTCGTCGAGCCAGCCGACGCCCCCCTCGAGAAGCACTGCCACGCGAGGTTCGACTTCGCCGACGGCGACCCCCAGCTGCGCTTCGTCGACCAGCGCACCTTCGGGGGCCTGGCGCTGTCACCGCTCGGACCGGGCGCGGTCCCGCAGACGGTGGCGCACATCGCTCCTGACCCCTTCGAGCCGGCCTTCGACCAGCGCACCGTGGTCCTCGCGATGAAGCGGCGTGACAGCGCGGTGAAGCGGGCGCTCCTCGACCAGTCCCTCGTCTCGGGGATCGGCAACATCTACGCCGACGAGGCGCTCTGGCGCGCCCAGGTGCACGGCGAGCGGCTCTGCTCGACCCTGACGAAACCGACCCTCCACCGGGTCCTCGACCACGCCCGAGAGGTCATGACCGAGGCGCTCGGCCAGGGCGGCACGAGCTTCGACGCCCTCTACGTCAACGTCAACGGCGCGAGCGGCTACTTCGACCGGTCCCTGCACGCCTACGGGCGCGAGGGCACCCCGTGCGACCGCTGCGGCGCGCCGATGCGGCGCGAGCAGTTCATGAACCGATCGTCCTACTCGTGTCCGCGCTGTCAGCCGCGGCCGCGGGCTCGCCGAGCCTGACCGGCAGCCGGGTCAGGGCGCAGGGGCGAGCAGCCGCTTGAGCGGCACGCTCGCATCCGCCGCAGCCTCTGGGTCGATGGTCAGGCCCTTCTCGAGGCCGCGCTTGACCGCCATGTGGTCCTGGCGCATGCCGACGCACTCGGCCGCGACGAGCAGCCCGTCCCGGTAGTGCAGCAGGGTGAACCGCTCGGCGGCGGGGTCACCTCGCACGACCGTACGGTCGACGTCCGCGTAGAGCCCGCTGATCTGCAGCTGCAGGTCGCCCTGGTCGGACCAGAACCACGGCACGCTGTCGTATGCCGCTGAGCCGCCGACCAGCGTCGAGGCGGCCGTCCGCGCGTGGTCCGAGGCGTGCTGCGTGCTCTCCAGGCGCAACCGGCCCGGGGTGCCGCGGGTGTACGGGTTGGGCAGGCTCGTGCAGTCACCGACCGCGACGGTGACGCCGTCGGAGGCGAGGGCGTGCTCGTCGACGACGATCCCCCCGTCGACCTCCAGGCCGAGCTGCTCGGCCAGCTCGGTGCGGGCCACGGCGCCGACCGCGACGAGGACCGTGGAGCCGTTGACCCGCCGCCCGTCCGTCAGCTCGACGGCACCGACGCCCGCCCCATCGGCCGTGATCCGTGCGGCGGTTGACCCGAGGAGCACCTCCGTCCCGCGCCGGCGGTGAGCCGCGAGGTAGAACTCTGACAGCTGGGGCGAGACGACCCGGCCGAGGAGCCGGTGGGCCGCCTCGACGACCGTCACGTCGATACCCCTGGCCCGCGCGTCGGCCGCGACCTCGAGCCCGATGAAACCGCCACCGATGACGACGAGTCGGCCACCGGTCCCCACGAGCCGGTCGAGGGCCGCGCCGAGCCGGTCGGCGTCGGCGACCGAGCGTAGGTCGAGGACGCCCTCGAGGTGAGCCCCGGGCAGGCCGAGGCGCCGGTTCGCCGATCCCGTCGCCAGGGCGAGCCGGCGGAACTCGATGACCCGCCCGGATGCGGTCCTCGCCCGCCCTCCGTCGGCGTCCCGCTCGATCCCGGTGACCGGGTCGCCGAGCACGAGCTCGATGTCCTGCTCGCCGAACCAGGACTCGGGGTGGAAGAGGATGTCGGACAGCCGCTGGCTCCCGGCCAGGTAGCCCTTCGACAGTGGCGGTCGGTCATAGGGCGGCACCGGCTCGTCACCGACGAGGATGATCGGCTCCGTGTCGCCGAGGTCGCGCAGCGCCGTGACCAGCTCGAGGCCCGCCTGCCCGGCTCCGACGACGAGGGTGGCGCGCGGCATCGGCATGCCCCGATCGTATGCCGCCCACCCCGCACCGCTGGGCGTGACAGTCCCTGCCGGGGGAGGGCCCACCCTGCTCGCGCGGCGTGCGGGAAGGGCCGAGCCGCCACGCGGAGGAAACGCTTCGCCGGGAAGGGGGTGAGCGGCATACGCTCCCCCTGTGACTGCGAACCCCACGGCCACCGAGCCCAGCCCGCTGACCCTGCCCACGCCCACCGCCTGGCTCGACTGGATGGCCGAGCGCGGTGACGCACAGCTCGCCGAGACGCGACGGCTGGTCGACGACCTCAAGGCGCAGCGGCCCACCGAGGCGCAGGAGGCGCTGCGGATCTGGAACGAGGCGCAGACGGCACTGAGCAACGCCGCCTCGATCGGCTCGCTCTTCTCCGAGGTGCACCCCGAGCGGGAGGTGCGCGAGCGCGCCGAGAGCCTCATGCAGGAGGTCCAGAAGCTCGACACCGACCTCGGCCTCGACACGGGTCTCTACGCGGTGTTCGCCGAGCTCGACGGGAGCGGCCTCGACGCCGACGCGGCCCGCGTGCTCGAGCACACGCTGCGGGACTTCCGCCGCTCGGGCGTCGACCGCGACGAGGCGACCAGGGCGCGACTGCGGGAGCTGTCCGAGCAGGCCGTGCTGCTGAGCCAGGAGTTCAGCAAGAACATCCGCGAGGACGTCCGGAGCATCAGGGTGCGCCCCGAGCAGCTCGCGGGGATGCCCCAGGACTGGATTGACGCGCACCCTGCCGATGACGAGGGCCTCGTCACCGTGACGACCGACTACCCGGACGTCATCCCGTTCCGCACCTTCGCCCATGACGCCGAGGCCCGGCGGGCCCTCGTCACGCAGTTCCTCACGATCGCGTGGCCCGCGAACGACGAGGTCCTCCAGAAGCTCTTCGCCGTGCGACGCGAGCACGCATCGCTGCTCGGCTATGCGACGTGGGCCGACTACGACGCCGAGATCAAGATGATCCGGACCGGGGACGCGATCGGGGAGTTCATCGAGCGCATCACCGCGCTGTCGGGCGAGCGCGCCGAGCGGGACAAGGCGGTGCTGCTCGAGCGGCTACGGCAGGACCGTCCCGACGCGACCGACATCGACGGCGCCGACGCGACGTACTACGCGGAGCTCGTTCGCAAGGAGCAGCACGCCGTGGACGCCCAGCGGGTGCGCACCTACTTCCCGTTCGAGTCGGTCCGCCAGGGGCTGCTCGACGTCACCGGCCGGCTCTTCGGGCTCGAGTGGACGCCCGTCGCACGGGACGAGGCGGGCACCTGGCACGAGGACGTCGCGACCTACGACGTCGCCAAGGACGGCGAGCGGATCGGCAGGATCCACCTCGATCTGCACCCCCGGGACGGCAAGTACAAGCACGCTGCTCAGTTCGACCTCGTCCGCGGCGTCCGTGGTGTGCAGCTGCCCGAGGGTGTTCTCGTCTGCAACTTCAACCGCGGTCTGATGGAGCACGACGAGGTCGTCACCCTCTTCCACGAGTTCGGGCACCTCGTCCACCACGTCGTCGGCGGCGACCAGGAGTGGGTGCGCTTCTCGGGGGTCGCGACCGAGTGGGACTTCGTCGAGGCACCGAGCCAGATGCTCGAGGAGTGGGCCTGGGACGCCGACGTCCTCGCGACGTTCGCGCGCAACGCCGAGGGGGAGACCATCCCGGTCGACCTCGTCGCCGCGATGCGGGAGGCCGACGACTTCGGCAAGGGCTACGACGCCCGGACGCAGATGTTCTACGCCGCACTGTCCTACGACTTCCATGTCCGCGAGGCGGCGGACCTCACGACGCGGCTGCGGGAGCTCATGGGGCGCTACTCCGTCTTCCCCTACATCGAGGGCACCCACATGCAGTGCCACTTCGGGCACCTCGACGGCTACAGCTCCGCGTACTACACGTACATGTGGTCCCTCGTCATCGCCAAGGACATGTTCTCGGCCTTCGACCGAGAGGACCTCTTCGACCCGGAGGTCGCGCGCGCCTACCGCGACAAGGTGCTCGCACAGGGCGGTCGGCGTGACGCCGCGGACCTCGTCGCCGACTTCCTCGG
>DASSTN010000005.1:0-25438 GCA_035707905.1 Intrasporangium sp. | reverse complement strand
CGCACGTCGAGGAACGCATCGTCGACCTCATCGCACAGCACCGGTCAACCCTCGTCTTCGCGAACTCGCGCCGGCTCGCCGAGCGGCTCACCGCCCGTCTCAACGAGATCTGGGAGGAACGCCAGGAGGAGTCGTACGCCGACCCTCGGGGGGTCCGGCCGCTGGCGGCCTACCCCCCCGAGAACCCCCCAACCGCAGGTGGTGCGGAGCGATCACTCGACGAGGGTGCCGCTGCGGTCCGTGGGACGGAGCGATCACTCGACGGGAGTAAACACTCGAGTGAGCGCTCCGCCACAGAGGTGGGTGAGCGGCATACGGGCGGAGCGACCCAGCCACCCGCCCAGGTGATGGCCCAGTCGGGGGCCAGCCGTGGCGCACCGGGCGTGCTGGCGCGCGCCCACCACGGCTCCGTCAGCAAGGAGCAGCGCGCGGCCATCGAGGAGGACCTCAAGGCCGGGCGGCTGCCCGCCGTCGTCGCCACGAGCAGCCTCGAGCTCGGCATCGACATGGGCGCCGTCGACCTCGTCATCCAAGTCGAGTCGCCGCCGAGCGTCGCGAGCGGCCTGCAGCGCGTCGGGCGGGCCGGGCACCAGGTCGGCGCGGTGAGCCGAGGGGTGCTCTTCCCGAAGTTCCGCGGCGACCTGGTCCAGACGGCCGTCGTCGTCGAGCGGATGCGGTCAGGCGGCATCGAGGCGCTCCACGTCCCGGCCAACCCGATCGACGTGCTCGCCCAGCAGATCGTCGCGATGTCCGCCCTTGACGAGTGGACGGTCGACGAGATCGAGGCACTGGTGCGGCGCTCCGCGAGCTTCGCCGGCCTGCCGCGCGCGGTGCTCGAGGCGACGCTCGACATGCTCGCCGGGAAGTACCCGAGCGACGAGTTCGCCGAGCTGCGGCCGCGCATCGTGTGGGACCGCGTCACCAACACCATCACCGGCCGCAGGGGAGCGCAGCGGCTCGCCGTGACGAGTGGCGGCACGATCCCCGACCGCGGCCTCTACGCCGTCTTCCTCGCCTCGGGTGAGGGGCCGGGCCGCCGCGTCGGCGAGCTCGACGAGGAGATGGTCTACGAGTCGCGGGTCGGTGACGTCTTCACGCTCGGCACCTCGAGCTGGCGGATCGAGGACATCACCCACGACCGGGTCCTCGTCACCCCCGCGCCCGGGCAGCCGGGCCGCCTCCCGTTCTGGAAGGGCGACGCCGCCGGACGGCCCGCCGAGCTGGGCCGTGCCGTGGGGGAGTTCGTCCGCGGGATCGTCGGGCTGAAGCCCCAGGCCGCGCGTGCCCGCGTCGAGGAGGCCGGGCTCGACGAGTGGGCCTCGGACAACCTGCTCGCCTACGTCGCGGAGCAGCGCGAGGCGACCCGGCACGTCCCCGACGACCGGACCATCGTCGTCGAGCGCTTCCGCGACGAGATCGGTGACTGGCGGGTCGCCGTGCTCTCGCCGTTCGGCAGCCAGGTGCACGCGCCGTGGGCCCTCTGCGTCGCCGCTCGCATGCGGGAGCGGTTCGGCGTCGATGTCCAGGCGATGCACGGTGACGACGGCATCGTCTTCCGGCTGCCCGACCTCGAGTTCGACGAGGACGACTTCTCGGGCGACGGCGACGGCCTCGGGGTGCGGCGCCGCTCGGGCACCGAGATCGGCAAGCAGCTCGTCGAGCTGCTCACCCTCGAGCCGGAGGAGGTCCAGGAGCTCGTCACAGCCGAGATCGGCGGATCCGCCCTGTTCGCAGCGCGGTTCCGCGAGTGCGCGGCTCGGGCCCTGCTCCTGCCCCGCCGCCGGCCAGACCGCCGACAGCCGCTGTGGCAGCAGCGCCAACGGGCGGCCCAGCTGCTCCAGGTGGCGAGCCAGTACCCGTCCTTCCCGATCGTGCTCGAGACGGTCCGCGAGTGCCTCCAGGACGTCTTCGACGTGCCGAGCCTCGTCACGCTGATGGGGGACATCCGCTCGCGCGCCGTCACGGTCGTCGACGTCGAGTCGGCCCAGCCGAGCCCGTTCGCGAGGTCGCTCGTCTTCGGTTACGTCGCGCAGTACCTCTACGAGGGCGACTCCCCGCTCGCGGAGCGCCGGGCCGCCGCCCTCGCACTCGACCCGTCGCTGCTGTCGGAGCTGCTCGGGCAGGGCGAGGCGCTCGCGCTGCGTGACCTGCTCGATCCCCAGGCGGTGGCGCGGACCGAGGCCGAGCTGCAACGGCTCACCCCCGAGCGAGCCGCCCGGGACGACGAGGACCTCGCCGACCTGCTCCGCGTCCTCGGGCCCCTCTCGATGACCGACATCCTCGCCCGGGTGGCCGAGGGCTTCGAGCCGCCCGCTGTCGAGGCCGCACTGCACGCGCTCGAGGAGGCCCGGCGGATCATCCCGGTGCGCATCGCCGGTGACGACAGGTGGGCCGCGGTGGAGGACGCCGCACGCCTCCGGGACGCCCTCGGCACCGCCCTGCCCGTCGGCCTCCCGCAGGCCTTCCTCGACCCGGTGCCGGACCCGCTCGGTGACCTCGTGGCCCGCTTCGCCCGCACCCACGGGCCGTTCACGCCGACCACCGCGGCCCGGTGGTGGGGCGTCGGGCCGGCCGTCGTGCACGACGCCCTGCGCCGGCTCGTCTCGGCCGGCCGGGTCGTGGAGGGGGAGCTGCTCCCCGTCGAGAACGGCGGCGGTCGCGGCCCGGAGTTCTGCGACGCCGAGGTGCTGCGGCTGCTCCGCCGCCGTTCCCTTGCGGCGCTGCGGCACGAGGTCGAGCCGGTCACGCAGCGCGACCTCGCGCGCTTCATCCCGCAGTGGCAGGGCGTCGGCGGGGGCCTGCGGGGCCGGGAGGGCCTGCTCAGGGCGGTCGAGCAGCTCACCGGTGCGGTGCTTCCGGCCAGCGCTCTCGAGACGCTCGTCCTGCCGGCCCGCGTCAGCGGCTACCGCCCGGGCCTGCTCGACGAGGTGATGAGCACCGGAGAGGTGACCTGGCGCGGGCACGGATCCCTCCCCGGCGATGACGGCTGGGTCAGCCTGCACCTCACCGGCACCGCGCACCTGACCTTGGCACCGCCCGAGGACCGCGAGCTGACGGGCACCGAGCGAGCGGTCCTCGCCGAGCTCTCGGGCGGAGGCGCGTGGTTCTTCCGCTCCCTCGCCGACCGGCTCGACCTCGACGACTCGGAGCTGCTCGACGCGTTGTGGTCGCTCGTCTGGTCCGGCCGCGTCACCGGCGACACGGTCGCGCCGCTGCGCGCGCTCCTCGCCGGCGGCCGCACCGCGCACAAGCGCGCCTCCTCCGGTCCCCGCAGCACCCGGTATGCCGCTCAGCGCCGGTCGCTCGGCCGCTTCGGTTCGCTCCGGGCTGGTTTGGGTGGCGTCGGTGGCAGCCTGGCCCCCGCCCAGGTGGCGGCTGCGGAGGATGCGGCCCGTGCGGCCAGCCTGCGAGCCGGACGGGCGACCTCGGGTTCGGTTCCGGCGACCGGGGTCGGCCGCTGGACCGCGCTGCCGCCCGCGGAGACGGACGCGACGGTGCGGGCCGTGACGAGCGCCGAGCTGCTCCTCGACCGCTACGGGGTGCTGACCCGAGGGTCGGTCGTCGCCGAGGACGTGGCCGGTGGCTTCGCGGCGGTGTACCGGGTGCTCGCTGCCGCCGAGGAGGCCGGCAAGGTCCGCCGGGGCTACTTCGTCGAGTCCCTGGGTGCCTCGCAGTTCGCCGCCCCCGGCGCGGTCGACCGGCTGCGGTCGTTCGCCCGGCTCCCGGACGAGTCGGGCGCGTACGGCGGACCGGTCGGGCCGGGCCGGCCCGGACTGCCGGGCGGAGGCCGCTCCCGAGAGCCCGCCGACCCGTGGGCGCTGCCGGCCCCGACGAGCGAGCAGAGCGGCATACGGGCTGCTGGGCCCGCGCTCGTGCTCGCCGCGCACGACCCGGCCAACCCCTACGGAGCGGCGCTGCCCTGGCCAGAGCGGCCGGCCGCCGACCCGACGGAGGACGGCGAGGGCGGCCGGCGCAAGGGCCACCAGCCGGCCCGCAAGGCCGGCGCGCTCGTCGTGCTCGTCGACGGGGCCCTCGTCCTTTACGTCGAGCGGGGTGGCCGGACGATGCTGTGCTGGTCCGACGATCCGGCCGAGCTGCGGACCGCGGCGGATGCCCTGGCGCTCTCCGTTCGGGAGGGGGCGCTGGGCCGGCTCACCGTCGAGAAGGCCGACGGCGCATCGGTGCTCCGGTCGGATCACCCCCTCGTGCAGGCGCTTTCGCAGGCCGGGTTCCACATGACCCCGCGGGGGCTGCGCCTGCGCCGGTGACCGGTCCCCCCTCAGCACTTCTCCCAGTAGCCGGGCGAGGACTCCTTGAGGGTGGACGTGTAGTACGTGTTGTAGAGCCCGAGCTGCTGCTTGGAGCCGACCGCCCACGCGTAGCCACCGGACTGGTAGGCCCGACCGGCCTGCACATGTGCGTAGTTGCTCGCGGTGACGCAGCTTGGCGCGGTGGTCGTCGTGGTGGTCGCGGTCGGTGTCGGCTCCGAGGTGGTCGGCGTCGCCGTTGACGTCGGGGTCGAGGTTGCGGTGCCGGTCGGCGTCGGGCTCGACCCGCCGCCGTCGAGCCCGAAGAACGCCGCGTCGTAGTAGGCGCCGCAGACCGTGTCGATGAAGTACGCGCCGGTCGCCCCGCACTGCTCGGGCGCGGTCCCCGGATCGACCGGTGTCCCGTGCCCCATGCCGGCGACGCGGTGCAGGCGCACCCGCCCGCCGTAGTCCTCCCACGTCACGGACGGTCCGATGGACCCGGTCGCCGTCGGCGTCTGCCCGACCCCGAGGACGTCGGTGAACTGGTCGCGCAGCTCCTCGCCGTTGCGGGGGGCGACGGTCGTGTCGGACTGGCCCTGCCAGATGGAGACCCGCGGCCGGGGGCCGGTGTAGGACGAGTACGCGCCGCGCACGAGGTCGCCCCACTGCTTCGGCGTCTTGTCGACACCCGGGTTCATGCACGTGAACGCATCGATCATGGACGTCGCGCACTTGTACGGCAGACCGGCGTTGATCGACCCCCCGGCGAACTTGTCGGGATAGGTGGCGAGCATGGCCGCGGTCATCGCGGCACCGGCGGAGAGGCCGGTGACGTAGACCCGGGACGGGTCCGAGCCATAGCTCGCCACCGCGTGGTCGACCATGGCCGCGATGCTGGCCGCCTCACCCTGGCCACGCGTGATGTCGCCGGGCTCGAACCAGTTGAAGCACTTGTTGGAGTTGTTGGCCTGGGACTGCTCCGCGAGGACGATGGCGAAGCGGTAGCGATCGGCGAACGTGCGCCAGCCCGAGCTCGCGAAGTAGGTGGGGGCATCCTGCGTGCAGCCGTGCAGCTCGACCACGAGCGGCGCGCCTGAGGGCAGGCCATCGGGCCGGTAGGCGTACATGGCGAGGGCGCCCGGGTTGGCCCCGAAGCTCGGCACCTGCTCGAGCGCGGCGGCGCGCGCCGGTGGGGCGGTCGCGACGAGCGCGCCGAGCGCGATCGCCGTGGCGAGGGCCAGCACCGAGCCGAGCGCGCGGATCGGCCAGGCCAGCACCGTAGGGATTCGTGCTCGGTCATTCATCTTCGCCTCCGTCCGGACGTCGCCGGTGACGTCCGTTTCGTCACGATTGCAGGAGCCGTATGCCGCTGAGCACGGGCTCGCAGGCCAGTGCCCCTCGGGTGTGGTGGGTGTGTGTCCCATTGCAGACTGGGAACATCTGTGGCATGGGACGCGTGCGTCCCCGCGGTCAGGGAAGGAGGAGCCGTGCCCGAGGGGGACACCGTCTGGCGGACGGCGCAGCGCCTCGACGCCGCGCTCGCGGAGAAGCCGATCCTGGTGTCCGACCTGCGCTGGCCGGACCTGTCGACCACCGACCTTCGGGGCCGTGACACCCTCGAGGTGGTGAGCCGGGGCAAGCACCTGCTGCACCGCATCGACGGCGGGCTCACCCTGCACTCGCACCTGCGGATGGAGGGGCAGTGGCGCATCGAGCCCACGGCGACCCTCAAGCCGGGCTGGCGGCGGCTGCCGGACCTGCGCGCCCTGCTCGCCGCGGCCGACTGGACCGCCCTGGGCCTGCGGCTGGGGGAGCTCGACCTCGTGCCCACGGTGAGGGAGTCGGACCTCGTCGGGCACCTCGGGCCCGACCTGTTGGGCCCCGGCTGGGATGCGGCCAGCGCGGCCCGGTCGGTGGCCAACCTGCGGGTCTGCGGCGTGCCGATCGCCCAGGCCCTGCTCGACCAGCGGAACCTGGCCGGTCTCGGCACGATGTGGATGGCCGAGACGCTCTTCATCGAGCGGGTCGGCCCGTGGACGCCGGCCTCGGACCTCGACGAGGAGCTTCTCGGCCGGATCGTCGCGCGTGCTCACGCGCTCCTCGACCAGTCTCGTCACCATGCGATGCCGTCGTCGACGGGCTCGCGCCGGCGGGGCGAGGCCGTCTATGTCCACGCCCGGAGCGGGCGGCCCTGCAGACGCTGTGGTGGCACGATCCGGGTGGCGCCGTTGGGAGCCGGGCTCCACGACCGGGTCGTCTTCTACTGCCCGTCCTGCCAAGGCGGCCTCGGCCCGACGGACGACGGCCGCCCCCAGCGACCCCTCGGCTCCCGAGGCTCCTGACCCGTCGACCGGAGAAGGTCCGCTTTGTCAGGGTGGCCAGTGTCGGCGGTCATGCCTAGTCTCGAAGGGTTGCACGGACTGCACTTCCTCATCTCGAAGGAGCACGAGCATGGCATCACGGCTCAACCCCTACATCAGCTTCGAGAGCAACGCCCGCGAGGCGATGGAGTTCTACAAGGACATCTTCGGCGGCGATCTCGCGATCTCGACCTTCGGCGAGTTCGGTGACAAGGACGCTCCCGGCGCGGACGGCGTCATGCACGCGATGCTCGAGACGCCGAGCGGGTTCACCCTCATGGCGTCCGACACGCCGCCCGGTATGTCGCACACGGTCGGCGACAACATCACGATCAGCCTGAGCGGCGACGACCGCGACGAGCTGCGTGGCTACTGGGACAAGCTGTCCGAGGGCGGCAACGTCTCCATGCCCCTCGAGAAGCAGATGTGGGGCGACGAGTTCGGTTCTCTGCAGGACCGGTTCGGCATCAACTGGATGGTCAATATCGCGGGCGCCGACCAAGGATGACGATCTGGCCCTGACGGCCCGGCCTGAGGGCCCGGCCTGAGGGCCGGGCCTGGCGGGCTTGACGGGCCCGACGAGGCGCGTGTCCGGCCGCCGGTCAGGCCCTGGTCCGGCGGCCCGAGGCGACGACGACGCTCGCGATCGCGGCGAGCACGGCCCACATGAGGACGAAGACGCCGACGTCCGAGCCGTGCGGGTCGTGCAGCGCGGCGAAGACGGCACCGGACAACGAGATGCCGAGGACCGCCCCGAGCACGTCGGACAGGTTCAGTGACGAGCTCGCTCGGCCGTGCTCCTCCGCCGGACTGAGGGCGAGGGTCAGCACGGAGGTCGACGACGTCGCGAGGCCCATCGCCAGACCGGTGAGGACCGAGCCGACCGCGAGCGCCAGCCAGTGCAGGCCGGTGGCGGCCACGACCGCGAGCAGCCCGATGCCGCTCGTCAGGAACACGCCGCCGACCGCGACGAGCTGCGGCTTCCGGTCCGCGAAGGCGGCGCTGCCCTGCACCCACGACCCGAACGACCAGCCCAGGGCACCGACCGTGAGGACCGCGCCGGCGAGGGTCGGGGAGAGGTGGCGCTCGGCCACGAGCATGAGCGGCACGAACGTGATCGCACCGTTGAAGGTCGCGCTGAGCAGCAGCCGGCTCAGCATCGTCGCGGGCAGGCCGCGCCGCATCCGCAGGGTGCCGCGGGGGACCAGCCGCGGGTAGACGAGCAGGACCCCGGCGAGGCCGAGGAGGGTCGCCCCGAGCATCGCGGGGTTGAGCGGGACGAGCCGCTCGGCTCCCACCTGGAGCAGCCCGGCGGCGACCGCGATCGTCAGCCCGAGCCACCCGAGGCGGCGTCGGCCCGTGACGTCGGCCGGTGCCGCGGACGCGTCGCCGAGGCCGCCGTCGATGGACGCGCGCTGCTGCAGCACGATGAGGAACGTCGCGGCGATCGGTGCCAGGACGATGAGGAAGACCCAGCGCCACGAGAAGGTCGTGGTGAGCCACCCGGCGATCGGCGGACCGATGAGCGAGGGCAGCACCCAGGCGGCCGAGGTCCAGCTGAACACCCGTGGTCGGACCGACTCCGGATAGACCCGGCCGGCGACGACGTAGAGCGCGACGACGTTGAGGCCACCGCCGAGGCCCGCGACGGCGCGCCCGGCCAGCAGCACGCCGAAGGACCCCGCGAGACCGGCGATGACACAGCCGACCGCGAAGAGGACCTGGCCGACCACGAGGACCTGGAAGGGGCCCCGGCGGTCCGACCACAGACCGGACAGGACGGTCCCGAGCAGCTCCGCCGTCAGCATGATCGAGAACGCGAGGCCATAGGACTTGAGGGCGTGCAGGTCGGCCGCGACGACCGGCATCGCGGTCGAGACGGCCATGGCCTCGAACGCGATGATTGTGATGAGCGCGATGACCGCGATCGTGACGAGGCGGTACTCGGCGGACAGGGGGCCGGGTTCGCGTTGCTGCCGCGCCCGCGGCCGGTCCTCGTTGCGGGTCGTCACCCGCGCAACGCTACCCAGCGGCGGTGCCTCGTCGCTCCTCACTTCTCCCGGCACCCGCCGGCCCGGTCGGCGCAGCCCGGCCCAGCGGCATACTCACGCGGTGGCGACGCTGGGCGGAATCACGCGGACGTCAGGCGCGGCCTGCCGCTCGGCGTTCGCCTCCGAGTCCTCGAGCTCCTCCTGCGACTCGACCTCGGCGGCCACCCGGGCGGCATACGCGGCGACCTCGCTCTCGATCCGGTCGATGTCCCAGCCGAGGATCGGGGCGACGATCTCGGCGGCCGCCCGGGCGGAGTCGACGCCTCGGCTCGGTGACTCGATGGAGATCCGGGTGCGCCGGGTCAGCAGGTCGTCGAGGTGCAGCGCCGCCTCGTGGCTCGCGGCATACGCCAGCTCCACGGAGAGGTAGTCCTCGGCGCCCGGCAGCGGGCGCAGGAGGGCCGGCTCGCTGTCGGCGAGGGCGAGCACCTCGTCGACGAGCGTCCCGTAGCGCTCGACGAGGTGGGTGACGCGCCAGACGGGCAGCTGCTGACGCGCGGCGATCCGTCCGACCTGGTTGAGCAGCGCCGGGTAGCCCTCGGCGCCGAGCAGGGGGATCTCGTCGGTCACGCTGTCCGGCACCCCGGGCCTGAGGTCCTCCCGGGCCGCGTCGACGGCGTCAGCTGCCATGACCCGGTAGGTGGTGTACTTGCCGCCGGCGACCGAGACCAGTCCGGGCTGGGACCGGGCGACCGCGTGCTCGCGGGACAGGTCGGTCGTGTCCTCGTCCTGGCCGGCGAGCAGCGGCCGCAGCCCGGCGTAGACGCCTTCGATGTCGTCGTGCCTGATCGGGGTGCGCAGCACGGCGCCGAGCCGCTCGAGGAGGTAGTCGATGTCCGCGCGTGTCGCCGCCGGGTGGGCCCGGTCGAGGTGCCACTCGGTGTCGGTCGTGCCGATGATCCAGTGCGTGCCCCACGGGATGACGAAGAGGACCGACTTCTCGGTGCGGAGGATGAGACCGGTCTCTGAGTCGATCCGGTCCCTGGGAATGACGATGTGGATGCCCTTGCTGGCGCGCACCGTGAACCGCCCGCGGCTGCCGGCCATGGCCTGGATCTCGTCGTTCCAGACGCCGGTGCAGTTGATGACCACCGTGGCGGCCACCTCGACGCGGTCACCCGACTCGATGTCCTCGACGACGGCGCCGACGACCCGCTCGCCGGCGTGTCGGAGGCCGACGACGCGCGCCGAGTTGAGGACCGTCGCCCCGTAGGCCGCCGCCGTGCGGACCGTCGTCAGGGTGTGCCGGGCGTCGTCCGCCTGGGCGTCGTAGTAGAGCAGCCCGCCCGTCAGCGCGTCCTTGCGCAGGGCCGGCGCGAGTCGCAGCGCGCCGGTCCGGGTCAGCTGCCGGTGCCGCGGGGTGGATCGGGCCCCGCCGATGGTGTCGTAGAGCGTGAGTCCGGCTGTCACGTAAGGGCGCTCCCAGCCGCGGCCGGTCAGCGGGTAGAGGAACGGCACCGGCCGGACGAGGTGCGGCGCGATGCGCGTCAGCATGAGCTCACGCTCACGGAGGGCCTCGCGGACGAGGTCGAAGTTCATCTGCTCGAGGTAGCGCAGGCCCCCATGGAAGAGCTTCGACGAGCGCGAGGACGTGCCCGACGCGTAGTCCCGCTGCTCGACGAGCGCCACCGAGAGGCCGCGCGTCGCGGCGTCGAGCGCCGTGCCGGCACCCGTCACCCCGCCACCGACGACGAGCACGTCGAACCGCTCCGACGCGAGGCGCCGCCAGGCGCGAGCGCGCTGGTCGGGGCCGAGGGCGACGGGACGTGTCATATCGCCAGCCTATGCAGGCGCCGTATGCCGCTGAGTCGGCACCGCACGCCGCGCGCAGTGGCGCTGGCCGCCGCGGCGCGGGCAGGCCTCGCCAAAACATGTTGACGACGTCCACATCCCTCGGGGACGATGTCGGCGGTGCCACCTAACGTGGACCGGACCACCTGAGTCGGGAGACGGACATGACCCTTCACGCCACACCTCCTCCGTACCGTGGGCCCGCCATCGAGGCGGAGCACCTCGTCAAGCGGTTCGGGGAGATGACGGCTGTCGACGACGTCAGCTTCGCGGTGCCCCAGGGCTCCGTCCTCGGGCTGCTCGGGCCCAACGGCGCCGGCAAGACGACCACCGTCCGGATGATGACGACGCTCAGCCGTCCGACGAGCGGCACCGCCCGGGTGGCCGGCCACGACGTCATCTCCGAGCCCGACGCGGTTCGGCGCAGCATGGGCCTCACCGGTCAGGCGGCGACGGTCGACGAGTTCCTGACCGGCCGGGAGAACCTGCGCCTCATGGGCTCGCTGTACGGCCTCTCCCGACGCGAGATGACTCGCATCTCCGACGAGCTGCTCGAGCGCTTCTCGATCGCCGACGCGGGGGACAAGGTCGTCAAGGACTACTCCGGCGGCATGCGCCGCCGCCTCGACCTCGCCGTGTCCCTCATCGCAGCCCCCCGGGTCCTCTTCCTCGACGAGCCGACGACCGGGCTCGACCCGCGCAGCCGTGTGGAGCTCTGGTCGACGCTGCGCGAGCTCGTCGCCGAGGGCACCACCCTGCTCCTGACGACGCAGTACCTCGAGGAGGCAGACCAGCTCGCCGACCGCATCATCGTCGTGGACCACGGGCGGATCATCGCCGAGGGCACGCCGCTCGAGCTCAAGGACCGGTCCGGGGCCGCGGCACTGGTCGTCACCGTGTCGCACGCGCACCAGCTCGTCGCCGCCCAGGCCCTGCTCGCCGCCCATGTCCGCGAGGTCCACGTCGACCCCGGCGCCCGGCAGCTGACCGCCCCGGCCGAGGGACTCGCTGACGTGATGCGGGTGGCCCGGGTCTTCGAGCAGTCCGAGATCGTCCTCGACGACCTCGGCCTCAAGCGCCCCAGCCTCGACGACGTCTTCCTGCACCTGACCGGTCGCAGGGCCGAGTCCGAGGAGTCCACAGACGACCAGGCTGCCGAGCCGGCAGCCGTCATGGAGGAGGTCCGATGAGTTCGACCATCGGCACGACGGCCCCGGCGCCGGCTGTTCGGCCCATCGTCACACCGCCCGGCCTCGCCAGCCAGGTCCGCACGCACGTCTGGCGCAACGTCAAGCACATCCGACGGATGCCGGAGATGCTCGCCGACGTCACGTTCCAGCCGGTCATGTTCGTCGTCCTCTTCGCGTACGTCTTCGGCGGGTCGATCAACGCGGGCGTCAACTACCGCGAGTGGCTGCTGCCCGGGATCATGGCCCAGACGATGACCTTCTCGTGCTTCGTCGTCGCGGTCGGCCTGACGAACGATCTCAACAAGGGCGTCATCGACCGGTTCCGGTCCCTGCCGATCTCACGCGCCTCGGTGCTCATGGGCCGCAGCATCTCCAGCCTGATCCACTCGAGCATCGGCATCGTCGTGATGGCGGGCACGGGACTGGTCATCGGCTGGCGGATCCACGAGGGGTTCGCCCGGGCCGTCCTGGGGTTCGCGCTCCTACTGCTGTTCGGCTTCGCCATGATCTGGTTCGGGATCCTCGCCGGGTCCGCCCTCAAGACGGTCGAGGCCGTGCAGGGCGTGATGTTCACGGCCGTCTTCCCGCTGACCTTCCTCGCCGACACGTTCGCCCCGGCGGCGAACATGAGCCCGGCGTGGCTGCGCACCATTGCCGAGTGGAACCCGATCAGCTCGCTGGTCCGGGCGATCCGGGAGCTGTGGGGCAACGCCGCCCCGCTCGCGCCCGACTCGGCCCTGCCGCTGCACCACCCGGTCGAGTCGACGATCATCTGGTCCGTGGCGCTCACCCTGGTGCTCGCGCCCCTGTCGATCCGCGCCTTCAATCGCCGCACCTCCGACTAGCAGTAGCGTCGGGCCATGCCTGATGCCACGTACATCGTCGCGATCGACCAGGGCACGACGAGCACCCGGGCCATGGTGTTCGACCGGCGTGGCGCCGTGGTCGCGTCCGACCAGCGGGAGCACCGGCAGATCTTCCCGCGGGCGGGCTGGGTCGAGCACGACCCCCTCGAGATCTGGCAGAACACGAGGGCGGTCCTCGGCGGCGCGCTCGGCAAGGCGAACCTCAACGCCGGTCACGTCGCCGCCGTCGGCATCACCAACCAGCGCGAGACGACCGTCGTCTGGGACCGGACCACGGGCCAGCCGGTCCACAACGCGATCGTCTGGCAGGACACCCGGACCCAGGCGATCTGCGACGAGCTCGCGGGCGACGAGGGCCCGCGGCGCTTCGCCGCGACGACTGGTCTGCCGCTCGCCACGTACTTCGCCGGGCCCAAGATCCGCTGGATCCTCGACCGGGTCGACGGCGCCCGCGAGCGTGCCGAGGCGGGGGAGCTGCTCGCCGGAACGATCGACAGCTGGCTCCTGTGGAACCTCACCGGCGGCGCCCGGGACGGCGGCATCCACGTCACCGACGTGACGAACGCGTCGCGCACCCTCCTCATGGACCTGCGCACCCTCGCCTGGGACGAGGCGATCGCGGCCGAGGTCGGCGTCCCGCTGTCCATGCTGCCCGAGATCCGCTCGTCCTCGGAGGTCTACGGCACGATCACGCCGGGCACCCTCGCCGGCGTCCCGGTCGCAGGCATCCTCGGCGACCAGCAGGCGGCGACGTTCGGGCAGGCGTGCCTCGAGCCGGGCATGGCCAAGAACACCTACGGCACCGGCAACTTCATGCTGCTCAACACCGGCGAGGAAATCGTCCCGAGCAAGCACGGGCTGCTCACCACGGTCTGCTACCGGCTCGGCGACGCCGCCCCGGTCTACGCCCTCGAGGGCTCGATCGCCGTCACCGGCTCGCTCGTGCAGTGGCTGCGCGACAGCCTCGGGATCATCCACGACGCCGCCGAGGTGGAGGCGCTCGCCTGCACCGTCGAGGACAACGGCGGGGCGTACTTCGTGCCCGCCTTCTCCGGCCTCTTCGCGCCGCACTGGCGTCCGGACGCCCGGGGCGCCCTCGTCGGGCTGACTCGGTACGTCACCAAGGCCCACATCGCGCGAGCCGCCCTCGAGGCGACCGCGTTCCAGACCCGGGAGGTCCTCGAGGCGATGAGCCGTGACGTTTCAGGCTCCGGCACCGCGCCTTTCTTGACGGAGCTCAAGGTCGACGGCGGGATGGTCGTCAACGACACCCTCATGCAGTTCCAGGCGGACCTGCTCGGGGTCGACGTCGTGCGACCGAAGGTCGCCGAGACGACGGCGTTGGGAGCGGCGTATGCCGCTGGGCTGACTGTCGGGTACTGGTCGAGTCCCAGCGAGGTGGCCGCGAACTGGGGCGAGGACCGACGCTGGTCGCCGAGGATGGATCCCGCCGAGCGGGACCGGCTCTATCGGCAGTGGTGCAAGGCCGTCACGAAGACCTTGGACTGGGTCGACGCCGACATCCGCTGAGCGCATAGGGGAGCCAGCCGGGGCGGGAAGAGGGTCAGCGCTGCCTGCACTGGGAGCGGAGCCACTCGTGGGCCAGCCGCTCGGGGTCGTCCGTGCCGACCGTGGCTGGAACGCCACGCGCGTAGCCGTTGCCTGCCCTGTCGGTGAGGCGGACCGTCGGCAGGACGAGCCTGGCACCGTCGGACAGCCCGAACTCCTGGGTGAACGGCAAGCCTCGCGTGGCGGTCCCGAAGCTGCGCACGCTGTTGCTGTGGCGCAGCGCGAGAGCGAGCGCCTCTCCCGCCCCGCTCGTCTCACTGGACTGGAGGACCGCGACCGGCTTCGTGTTCCTGGCTTTCGTGTGGCCGCTCGAGGCCATCGGCCTGCCGTCGAGGAACACCGATCCCGTCGCCGCGGAGGCGTGGAAGGCTCTGCCGTAGCGGTCCTCGAGGTCGAAGATCGGGCCCTCCTGGATGAAGGCGCTGAGCCCAGCGAGCAAGCCCCAGTCCTCCTGCGAACGCGTCACCCGGAGGTCGATGACCCAGCCGCAGGTTGCAGAAGAGGAGTAGATGCCCAGGGTGTCGGCAAGTGCCGTGGCCCGCGCTGAGGCTCCCTTCGGGGTGATCGGGCCGACGGACGGCACGGTGATCCGGCCGATCGCTGCGCCAACCGAGACGGTGGGTAGAGCGGGGATCTCCGCGGACGGGACGGCCCCAGGGGGCAGGAGCTGGCCCTGTGGACCCGCCGCCGCATTCAGCGCCGTGGTGAGGGCTCCATAGGTCTCGGCCGGGCTCCGCGCTCCGCGCGCCGCGGCCATCGCCTCGCCGACCACTCCGGGCCACCACGTCGCCTCGTCGACGAAGAAGGCGCGCTCGCCCATGATGCGCAGCGCGGCGTAGGCGTACTCCTCCGCGGCCGACAATGCGGTGGGCCCCGGATCGGGAGTGGGGCCCGGCCCGCGGTTCCGCTCCGACGCGGATGGCGTGAGCAGCGCCATCGCGACGGCGACCACCACGGCGAGTGCCGCGAGCGAGAGGAGGGGGCGTGCCCACCCGGTGCGGGCCGTCATGCGCCTCGACCTAGGAACCGCGGCACTGCGACCGGAGCCACCGGACCGCCTCGGCGTCGGGAGCGTCGGTCGCCTTCATGGGGGACAGGCGCTCGTCAGGAGACTGGCCCTGGTCGCCAAGGACCCGGCCCACGGGCAGGACGATCCGCGTGCCGTCCGAGAGGGTGAACGTCTCGGTGATCGGCATGCTGCCCACGGGCTCGCCGAACGTCCGCACGCCCTCGGCCCGGAGGAGCCCTCGGACGAGGCCCTCACCCGTGGCCGCGGTCCCCGACGACTGGAGGACCGCCACCGGCAGCCCGTTGCGGAAGACCGAGCGTGGGGAGGTCGCGACGGGCCGCCCCTCCAGGAAGACCGAACCCATGGCGACGGACACCTGAGAGGCCTGGTGAGTCCGGTCCTCGAGCCGGAACGCCGGTCCCTCGCGCAGGAAGGGTGCCAGGCCTGCGACGGCGCCCCAGTCGTTCGGCGACATCATCTGCTGCAGGTCGATGACCCAGCCGCACGAGACCTTCGAGCGGACCGCGTCGATCGCCTCGGTGGTCTGCGCCGCCCGGGCGGAGGCGGCGGTCAGGTCCAGCTCCTCGGCGCTGGCCACCACGATGCGGCCGATGCCGGCCGAGGCGCTGACGGTGACGGGCGGCGCCTCCCCGGGACCGGAGGGCCGGCTCGGGGGGATGAGCTGGGCCATCGGGCCGACGGCTCGCATTAGCGCGGAGTAGATCGCGGCGTGGGTCTGCGCAGAGGCGTGGGACGAGGCGACGGCCTTCATCGTGTCCTGCTCGATCTCGTCCCACGTGCCGGCGTTGACCATGAGTGCATGTCGCTCGATGAGGAGCAGGGCGGCTTGTGCGTACTCCTCCGCCGGCGAGAGCCGGGTGGTGGCCGGGGTGGCGGGAGTCGTGACGGGCGCGGGCTTCGACGGGCTCAGCAGCAGCATGGCGACCACGACTGCAGCGGCCACTGATCCGAGGGAGAGCAGCTGACGGCCCCATCGCCGTTCGTTCCTCACGGGCCCGAGCGTAGGTCAACCGAACCGTCCAGAGAGCACCAAAGCGGGAGAATCTGCCCTCACGCGACGAGCGGGTGCGCCCCACGCCCAACCCCGAGGCCAAGCTGTCCTCCGGGGTCGGGGGCGAAGGGCCACCGCCCTCGCCCTACCCACGGCACTCGGACCGGAGCCACTGCTCGGCTGCCTGCTCGGGTGTGTTGGTCAGCACCATGGGCTTCACTCCGGGCGTGTACGCCCAGCCACCGACGTCGCTGAGCTGGGTGGTCGGAAGGACGAGCCGGGCGCCGTCGGACAGGGTGAACGTCTCCGTCGTCGGTCCGCCCCGGGTCGTGGCGCCGAAGGTGCGGGTGTGGGGACCCCGGCGCAGCGCGAGGACCACATCCTCCCCGGCGCCCATCGTGTTCGAGGACTGCAGCACCGCCACGGGCAGCGTGTTCCGCCTCGACGAGCGGCCCGACGAGGCGAGCGGCTGGCCATCGAGAAAGACGGTTTCGGCAGCGAGCGAGACATGCAGGACATGCCCGTTGTGGTCGCGGAAGTCGAACACCTCGCCTGCATGGGAGAAGGGCTCGAGCGCGGCGAGAGCGCCCCAGTCGCTCTCCGAGGTCGTCGCTCGCACGTCGACGATCCAGCCGCACGAGACCCGCGGCCGAATGCTCGTGATGAGGTCCGAGGTCTGGGCGGCCCGGTGGGACACGGGGTCACCGCTCAGCTCACCGATCGAGGGCACGGTGATGTGGCCGATGCCCGCGGTGACCGAGGCCTCGACCGGTGTGGCGATCGGCGTCGGGGTGGCGTCCGGCTCGGGCAGGAGGCGGCCCCGGGGGCCGGTGGCGAGCACGAGCGCGGTACTGATGGCGGAGTAGGTGTCGCGCGAGGTCCTGGCCGCGACGACCTGGAGCATGGTGTCGTGCACGATCCGTGGCCACGCCGTCTCGTCGAGCAGGAGGCCGCGCTCCTCGATGAGGCGCAGGGCCGCCCGGGTGTACTCCTCGGCCGGTGAGAGGACCGTGGGCGTCGGGGTGGGGGAGGGGGTGGGCGCCGGCGCGGGCCTCGAGGGGCTGAGCACCACCATGGCGAGCCCCACCGCTGCCGTGATCGTGAGGAGCGACAGGAGGGGCCGGCGCCACGCAGGTCCTGGGGCGCCCGGACCAGGGCTCATCCATCGAGCGTAGGGCCCCGGTCCGGGCCGCGGGTCAGTTCAGCGCAGCGAGGGCCGCGTCGTAGTCGGGTTCGGTCGTGATCTCCGGGACGAGCTGGCTGTGCAGCACGGTGCCGTCCGCGTCGATGACGACGACCGAGCGGGCGAGCAGGCCCTTCATGCCGGTCGCGGTCAGGGTCACTCCGTAGTCCTCCCCGAAGGTGGACCGGAACGCCGAGGCGGCGGTCACGTTCTCGATGCCCTCGGCCCCGCAGAAGCGCTTGAGCGCGAACGGCAGGTCCTCGGATGCGCAGATGACCTCGACGTTCTCGAGGCCGGCGGCGAGCTCGTTGAACTTGCGTACGCTGGCAGCGCAGACGCCGGTGTCGATGCTCGGGAAGATGTTGAGCACGACCCGCTTGCCCTCGGGACGGGTCACGTCCTCGAGGTCGGTCGTCGCGAGCGTGAATTCGGGGGCGACGTCCCCGACGTGGGGCAGGTCGCCGATCGTCTCGACGGGGGTGCCTCGCAGTGCAGTGGTAGCCATGCGCCCTTCCTAGCAAAGGACGGCGGCGCGCCGAAGCAGGCATCCAGTGGGCGGTACGGTCACGTCATGTCCAGCGGTGGCGCGACGTGCCTCGCGACCCGGTGCTTCTGCGAGGCGGTCCACACGACCGGGCTCGCCCAGCCGGTCAACGCCTGGTCGTCGCTCGCCTTCGTCGTGTCCGGCATTGTCGTCCTCCTGCCGACCGGCGAGCCGGCACACCGCGAGCGAGTCCTTCGCATCCTGCTCGGCAGCGCGCTTGCCGCGGTCGGCGGGGCCAGCTTCGCCTTCCACGCCACGTTGACCCGCCTGACCGAGTTCCTCGACACGTGGACGATGGCGGCGCTCGCGACCGTCGTCCTCGCCGGCGCGCTGGTGCGGCGCGGGTTCGCGCGGCCCCGGGTCACGGTCCTGCTCGGCCTGGCACTGCTCGCGATGCTCGTGCGGATCCTCTGGACCTGGCCGGAGACCCGCCGGGTCGTCTTCGGTGTGCTCCTCGCCCTCGGGGTCGCCCTCGAGATCGCCCGCACGCGGACCCCGGTCGCGGCCTTCCAGCCACAGCGCTGGCTGTGGCTGGCGCTGGGACTGCTGACAGCGGCATACGGCGTCTGGATCCTCGACGCGACCGGGACGTGGTGCGACCCGACGAGCCTGTTGCAGGCGCATGCCGTCTGGCACGTGCTCGGCGCCGGCGCCGCGTGGTGCCTCTCGCGGCACTACGACGTGACGAGCCGTGCGTAGAGTCGGGGCATGACCGGAGCACCGCTCACCCCCGAGCAGCAGGCGCGCGTCGTCGCGATCGCGATGGACCTGGCCCGCGAGGGTCGCACGAGCGAGCTGATGGAGTTCCTCGACCACGGGCTGCCGGTCGATGTCGCCGACCGCGAGGGCAACACCCTCCTCATGCTGGCGGCTTACCACGGGCAGGCCGAGATGGTCGAGGCGCTGATCGCCCGGGGTGCCGACGTCGACCGGCGCAACGACCGCGACCAGTCGCCGGTGGCCGGCGCGATCTTCAAGGGCGAGGAGGCGGTCGTCCGCGCGCTCGTCGCGTCCGGCGCCGACCTCGACGCGGGTACCCCGACCGGGCGGGCAACGGCCGGGATGTTCGGCCGGGAGCACCTGCTCGCCGGCGAGGAGCAGTGACCGCGATGGCCCAGCCGACCGAGCCGGCGACGACCGCGTGGCAACGCTTCCTCATCAACGTCATCGGCCTCGTCGGCCTCGTCTACGGCGGGCTCGCGGTCGTCTACTACCTGCTCGAGGTGAGCGCGCTGTCCTTCGCCGCGGCGCCCTACGGCTGGCTGCGGCTGGAGGGCGCGATGCGGTTCGGCCCGCCGGCCCTCGTCTTCGTCGTGTGCTTCGTCGTCGTCTGGGCCATCGAGCGCCGCGCGACGCGATCGGCCGGGCGCTGACCGGAGAGCCCTCGGAGATTCCGGGTGGCCCGTGATCTCATTGGTTGCGTGTCGCGTCTGGGCCCGCAGGGGACGTATGCCGCTCACCGGGCCTCCCGACGGATCGCCCGGGCCGGGCGTGTGGTCGGGCTCGTCGCGGTCCTCGCCCTCGCAGGGACCGCCGGGGTGGGAGACGCGGCGGCGGCCCCTGCGGTGGATGCCGCATCCGGCCGTTCCGCGGTCGCACCGGCAGCGGCTGCGCCCGAGTCGCTGAGTGTCCCCGTCGGCGCCGAACCGGACGGCACGGCGGTCGCGCTCGACGTCTCGGCCTACCCCCAGCCGGGTGGCGGCAGGCACCCGGCGGTGCTGCTCGCCCACGGGTTCGGCGGCACCAAGCAGTCGGTGGCGGCCCAGGCGACCGAGCTGCAGGACCGCGGCTACGTCGTCGTGACGTGGACGGCCCGCGGGTTCGGCAAGTCCGGGGGCCGGATCCACCTCGACGACCCGAAGTTCGAGGTGGCGGACGCACGCGCCCTCGTCGACCTCGCCGCGAAACGGCCTGACGTGCAGCTCGATTCGCCGGGCGACCCGCGAGTCGGGGTGATGGGTGCCTCCTACGGCGGAGCGCTCGCGCTCCTACTGGCCGGCACGGACCCACGGGTCGACGGCGTCGTCGGGGCGATCACGTGGAACGACCTGTCCCAGGCGTTCTTCCCGCAGGCCGCCGTGACGGGGCCCTCGTCGACCCCCGCGGGCCGCGCCCCGGTGGCGACCCCCGGCCCGTTCAAGCAGGACTGGGCCTCGAACTTCTTCCTGGGCGCCCTCACGCCGCCGGGCGCCACACCCACGAGCCCTGCCGCACCCTCCACCTCTTCCCCGAACACGGCGTTGGGAGCCGAAAGCAGTGGTGCACCAGTGGGTTCGACTCCGAACGCCGCGTTCGGCGGCAAGGGTGGTGCGGGGGCGGCGGCGTGCGGCCGGTTCGACCCGACCATCTGCCGGCTCTTCGTGGAGACCGCCCGGACCGGCGTCCCGAGCGAGCAGCTCCTCGCTCTGCTGCAGGCACACAGCCCCAAGGCCGTCGCGAACCGCATCACCGCGCCGACGCTGCTGGTGCAGGGCATGGCCGACTCGCTCTTCGGGCTCGACCAGAGCGACGCCACCGCACGCGCCCTGGCCGCGCGTGGCACCCCGGTCGCCGTGCGGTGGAGCGACGGTGGGCACGACGGCCCGAGCTCGCGGGACCAGGAGGAGCAGGACGCGTCCTACGCCTGGCTCGACCACTGGGTCAAGGACGGGGCCAAGGCGGGATCGCCCCTGCCGACAGCCGGTTTCGTCTACGCGACCGCCTCCGACAAGCGCAACCAGCCCGCGGACCTGTGGTCCCTCCCGGCCTACCCCGGCCTGTCGACGCCGACCTCCGACCCGGCCGCCGAGAGCACCCGGGCCCTGCCCCTCGCCACCGAGGGCGGGGTGGCCATCCGACCACCCGGCGGCCAGCCCGCCGCGATGACCGCGGTCCCCGGCCTCGCCGCCCTCGGCAGCACCCTCTCGACCTACCAGCTCGCCGCCCTGCCCGGCCAGTCCGTCGCCCTCGACACCGAGCCGGTCAAGCAGGCGATGACGGTGGTGGGGTCACCGACGATCCGGCTCTCGGTCACGTCCGACCAGCCGAGCGTCACGCTGTTCGCCTCGCTCTGGCGGGTGGCTGGCGGTCAGGCGACCCTGCCGCACGCTCTCGTCGCTCCCATCCAGGTCCGGGTGACCCCGGGTCAGGCAACGCCGGTGACGGTCTCGCTGCCGCCGGCCACCTATCCCATGCCGGCCGGCAGCACGTGGCGCGTCCTTCTCTCGACGACGGAGGCCAGCTTCACCAACGACCGGACTCCGGCGAGCGTGTCGGTCGAGGCGACGAGCGGGCTGGAGGTCCCGGTCGCCGACGCCGAGCCCGTCGCCGGCGCGACCCGCGGCCTCGACACCGAGGACGGCGTCGCCCTGGCGGCCATCGTCGCCCTGCTCCTGGCCGGGGTCGGCACGGCACTCGTCCGTCGCCGCCGTCGCACGCACGAGCGGCCGCGTCCCGACCTGGCCGACACACCCCTCGTCGTCGAGCACCTCGTCAAGACCTACTCCGACGGCCACCGGGCCGTCGACGACGTCTCGTGGCGTGCCGAGAAGGGGCAGGTCGTCGGCCTGCTCGGCCCCAACGGCGCCGGCAAGACGACGACGATGCGGATGGTCATGGGCCTCATCCGGCCCGACTCCGGCACCACCCACATCCTCGGCCGGCCGGTCTCTGCGGGCGCGCCCGTGCTGCGCCGCGTCGGCGCGCTCATCGAGGGGCCCGGCTTCCTGCCGCACCTCACCGGCCGGCAGAACCTCGAGGCCTACTGGGCGGCCACCGGCCAGGACCCGGCCGAGGCGCACTTCGACGAGGCGCTCGACGTGGCGGCCCTCGGTGGCGCGCTCGACCGGCCGGTCAAGTCCTACAGCCACGGGATGAAGCAGCGGCTCGGCATCGCCCAGGCGATGCTGGGGCTGCCCGAGCTGCTCATCCTCGACGAGCCGACGAACGGCCTCGACCCGCCCCAGATCGCGGCGATGCGCCCGATCCTGCGCCGCTACGCCGAGACCGGCCGCACCGTCGTCGTCTCGAGCCACCTCCTCGCCGAGGTAGAGCTCACCTGCACCCACGTGGTCGTCATGCACGCCGGCCGGGTCGTGACCGCGGGCCGGGTCGCGGACCTCGTCGACAGCTCGGACACGACCGTGCTCGACCTCGCCGACGGCGCGGACACCGAGCGACTCGCCGCCCGGCTGGCCGAGCGCACCGGCATCACCGACGTCCGGGTCGACACCGACACCCGCCTCGTCGTCGTCGCCGACCTCGCCCGCGACGCCGTCGTCCGCACGGCCGTCGACGTCGGGCTCCCCGTCGTCGGGGTCAGCAGCCGGCGGCACCTCGAGGAGGTCTTCCTCGGAGTCATCAACAGTGCGGCGACTGCGAACGGCGCGTCGGCGCATGCTGACTCGGGCGGTTCCCTCATCGAACGGCTGAGGCAGGTGAGGTCACGATGAGCACGCGAGCCAGCACAGCGGCATACGACGTCGAGCAGGTATGCCGCCCACTCTCCTTCCGCGCGGAATGGCGCCGTCAGTGGGGGCGCCGGCGCACGAAGGTCGCCTTCGCGCTCGTCGGGGCGCTGCCGGTCATCCTCGTGATCGCGTTCGCCTTCGGCGACAGGTCGAGCGGGCGCCGCACGAGCACGGCGTCCCGGTTCATCGACCTTGCCCAGACCGGGTCGGCGAACTTCACCCTCTTCACGCTCTTCGTCAGCTCGCAGCTGCTGCTCATCCTGCTCGCCGCGCTCTTCTGTGGTGACTCGGTGCCGGCGGAGGCGTCGTGGTCGTCGCTGCGCTACCTGCTCATCGCGCCCGTGCGCCGGGCACGGCTGCTGACGAGCAAGCTCGCCGTCGGGCTCGTGCTGACGGCGCTCGCCACGGTCGTGCTCATCGCCTGGGCGCTGCTCGTCGGCGGGCTCGCCTACGGCTGGGCACCGCTGACGAACCCGCTCGGAGAGGACCTCGGCTGGGGCACCTATCTGGCGCGGCTCGCCGTCGCCGTCGCCTACATCTTCGTCACGATGCTGCCCATCGCAGCGATCGCGTTCTGGATCGGGGTGCGGTCCGACGCGCCGCTCGCCTCGGTCGGTGGGGCGGTGCTCGTGTCGATCGTGCTGTCGATCCTCGACCAGATCGACGCGCTCGACCCGTGGCGCAACGCCTTCCCGGGCCACTACGCCAACGCCTGGCAGGACCTCATCACGGCCAGCCCCGTCTGGGACGACGTCGTGCACGGGCTGCTCTGGGCCCTGGTCTGGACGATCCTCTTCGTGCAGCTGGGCTACCGCCGCTTCCGGCGCAGCGACATCCTCAGCTGACTCCGACTGGCGCGAACCGGGCTGACGGGCGGGCGTCAGGTGCGCAGGGCGTCGAGGAACTCCGACCGGGTCGCGTGACTCTCGCGGATGAGACCGGCCAGGGCCGAGGTGCGTGTCACCGCACCGCCCGCCCTCGCGCCCCGAAGGCTCATGCACGAATGCTCGGCCTCGATGACGACCCCGACTCCCCGAGGCCGGAGGTGCTCGTCGAGCCAGTCGGCCACCTGCTTGGTGAGCCGTTCCTGCACCTGCGGCCGGCGGGCGAACATCTCGACGACGCGGGCGAACTTCGACAGCCCGAGGATCCGCTCGCCGGGCAGGTAGGCGATGTGGGCGACGCCGGTGAAGGGCAGCAGGTGGTGCTCACAGAGCGAGGCGACCGGGATGGCGCGGACGACCACCATCTCGTCGTAGCCCTCCTCGTTGGGGAACGTCGTCAGCTCGAACGGGCGCGAGGTGAGCATCTCGGCGTAGGCGTGCGCCATCCGGAGCGGGCTCCGCTCGGTGCTCGGCGTGTCGCAGTCGACGCCGAGGGCCTCGAGGAAGTCCCGAGCGGCCCGGGCCGCCGCCTCGAGCCGGTGCTCGGGGTGGGCGGTCCGGACGCTGTGCAGGGGCCGCTCGGTGGCCAGCTGAGTCCGGGCCGTCTCCGTCCCGGTCGCCTCGCTCGTGGTCGCCTCACTCATGGCTGCGCGGTGCCGCGTGGCCATGTCCCGACCGGTCGTAGGTCCGGGCCAGGTTGGCCAGGGCCACGGCGCTGACGAGGAGCCCGAAGTCGCGCAGCGCGACGTCGTAGAACCCGGACAGGGTGAGCAGGTTGACGATGATGCCGAGCAGCCACAGGCAGACGACCCAGGCGCCGATCCGGGGCCGGAACCACACGAGCAGCCCGGCGACGATCTCGATGACGCCGACGATGTACATGTCGGTCTGGGCGCTGCCGGGCACGATCGCGTCGATCCACCCGGCCAGGTAGTGCGGCCAGTAGGTGAGCAGGTTGAAGAACTTGTCGAGCCCGAACAGGATCGGTGCGACGGTGAAGATCGTGTGGAGCAGGTTGTAGGCGAGCCGGGGAGGATCGGTCTGCCGGACGGTGTCGATGACGGTGTGGCTGTGGCTGTGGGTCGTTGCCATGACCCCTCCTTCTATCGGACGATAGGATCGAATTTAGAACCGAGAGCGGTGTAGCGTCAATGAAATCGTCCGATAGAAATCCTGCTGGTCTCGCAGCCTCGTCCGATGAGGACATCGCCGGGATCGGTGCCCTCGTCGACCCCGTGCGCCGGGAGCTGTACCGCTACGTCTGCGCCCAGCCGGAGCCGGTCGGCCGGGATGCGGCCGCCGAGGCCCTCGGGATCGCGAGGCACCAGGCCAAGTTCCACCTCGACCGGCTCGAGGCCGATGGGTTGCTCGTCGCCGACTACGTCCGGCTGAGCGGGCGCTCCGGGCCCGGAGCGGGTCGCCCGGCCAAGGTGTACCGGCGGGTGGATCGTGAGATCGCCGTGTCCCTCCCGCAGCGGCAGTACGAGCTCGCCGGGCAGATCATGGCCGACGCGATCGACGAGTCGATGCGCTCGCAGGTCCCCATCGCCGAGGCGCTGCGCTCGATGGCAGAGGCGCGCGGGCACTCCCTCGGCGAGGCGGCCCGCGCCCGGGCAGCGCACGCGGACGGCCGAGCGGAGCGGAAGGTGGATCCCGATGCTGCCGTGGGCACCGTCGTCTCGGTGCTGGCGGAGCACGGCTACGAGCCGCGGTGGGACGACCGCCAGGTGATCATGGCCAACTGCCCGTTCCACTCACTGGTCGACACCCACACCGAGATGGTCTGCACCCTCAACCACGCCCTCATCGGCGGCCTGGCCGACTCCCTCGCCCCCGGCCAGGTGCGCGCTTGCCTCGACCCGGGGGAGAACCGCTGCTGCGTGACCCTTCGGGCGGCCGGCGGGCAGGACGCTGGGGCCGGAGCCAGCCGGGGCTAGCGGCTCCTGACCACCTCGCGGTGAGCCCCGTCGACGCGACGCGTCCAGCCACGTCGGTCGAGGTGCTCGAGCAGCGGGATGGCGACACGCCGGGTCGTCCCCAGCGCCTGCCTCGCGTCGCTCGTCGTGAACGGCTGCGGGAGCCCGGCGAGCACCCGCATCGCCCGGGCCGGTGAGCTGGGCAGGACCACGATGCCGTCCCCGAGCCGGAGGAGCAGGCCGAGGGTCTCCGCGGCCGCCAGCTCCCGGGGCCCGAGCGACTCCGCCTGCAGCTCGTGCTGCTCCGGGGCATCGAACGGGCTCTCGGCGAGGCGCGCGACGACGCGGTCGACGGCGGCCCGGGC
>DASSTN010000004.1:0-11412 GCA_035707905.1 Intrasporangium sp. | reverse complement strand
TGCGGTTGGAGGCGGCGAGGCGTCCTCGGTCGGGGGACTGCCCCACATCTCGTGGAGGACGTAGGCGTCACGGCCCTCGGGTGCCGAGCGGCCGTGCATCTCGGTTGTTGTCATGGTGATCCCCGTTGCGGTGTTGAGTTGTGGGTCTGGTGCTGTCCTCTGTCCGGTGCGTGCAAGGTGCGAGCTCCGACGGCCGCTGGGCGCTGCTTCGCCGAGGGGTCGCCGGGCAACCGGTGGCCGGCCGAGCGGTGGCCGGCCGAGCGGTCGGTGGCCGAGTAGTGGCGCGGGGTGTCGACGCACCGTGCGCTGCGCGAGGCGGAAGAGCATCCGGCCCAGGAGCTGGGCGAGCCTCAGGGCCAGCACGCCGAGGCCGAGGAGCGGGATGCTCAGCAGGGCGAGCGAGATGATGCCGAGGAGGACGAGCGGGGTGTCGCCGTTGGTCGACGCGACCCGCAGGGCGGTGAACTGGGAGCCCAGGGCGGTCAGGGTCTGGCCCAGCACGAGGGGCAGGTTCCAGACCAGCCAACCCATCGCGAGCACGAGCGCCGGCACGACGAAGAGCACCCAGGCGACGACGATCCGGCGGGCCCGCGGGCGCAGCTCGGCGACGCGTGGGTCGGGCGGTGTGCCCGGCCGCAGGCTGCGCAGCACGGGGCCGACCCGGGCGAAGAGGTCCGGCACGCCGGCGACGTCGGCGAGGACGTAGTAGCCATCGAGCCGCACGACCGGGACCAGCTGCTGGAGCATCTCGATGTGCATGAGCAGCAGCGCGAGCAGGAAGACGCCCTCGCCGGTGACGCGGTGGAGGGCGCCGAGGCCGATGATGCACCAGACGTTGAAGTAGAGACCGCCGAGGTCGGTGCGGATCCGGGCCGACCGTCGCAGTCGGTAGGAGTCGGTGACGTCGGTGTAGAAGGCCGGGAAGAGGAGGTAGACCCCGACGCCGATCGTCCCGGGCCGTCCGCCGCCGTAGGAACATGCCGCCGCGTGGCCGAGCTCGTGGATGAGCCCTCCGAGAGTAAGCGTCACGTAGAGGGCGAGCAGCAGGGTCGGGGCGCCGAGCACCTGGGTCAGCGCGCGGACCAGGTCCCCCGCGCGGAGCAGGGCGATGTCGACGATCAGGGCGCACACGATGGCCCCGAGGACGACCGGCGGGTAGTAGAGCGGCGCGAGCGCCCTCGCGATGCGGCGCACCCACCGGGCCGGGAGCAGCGTGCCACGCAGGGACAGCGACAGAAGGGGACGGGCGGTGGGCGCCGGGACCGGACCATCGGTGCGAGGGACAGTATCTGGCGGGAGCCGGCCTTCCCGGTCCCGGCGCCCAAGCGCTAGGTCGTGCTCGGGGTGGATCGCAGCCTCGACCACCTCTTCGGCGTCGGCCTCGGGCGTCAGCTGCTGGGCCACCAGGCCGAGCGGCTCGAGGCGGGTCTCGAGCACGTGCGCCAGGCCCTCGGCCGTGAGTCGACGCCCGAAGGCGTCGCTCACGGCCGAAGCGACCGCGGCCGGGGATCGAGCCGGGTCGAGCTCGGCCAGGACCAGTTGGAGCAGCTGGGAGAGCTGGACCACCTGGCCGTCGGCGCGACGGGCGAGGTACGTGGGTTGGGCCAGGCCCGAGTCCTGGACCTCCCCGAGCAGGTCCAAGCCGGGCGCCCGGCCCCACCTGAGCGCCTCGCCGGTGGTCGTGAGGTCATGACCGACTGACATGGATCCCCTTGCTCATGAAATCGGCACTGCCGGTCGGCGGGCAGGAACGTCAGGACCCGCGCGCCGACGCCCGGGTCACGGCACCAGCACGGAGAGGTACTGCCCGGCGAGCGCGGACGCGTGCGAGTGGATCGTGGCCGCGTTGATCGCCAGGGCGAGGTTGACACCCACGACCGGAGTTACCGTCACGTTGACGCACGCGAAGGAGCAGAGCGTCTCGCGCGCCGGGAGAAGGGTCGCGCACTGTTCGGCCAGCTCGGCCTCGTCGATGAGTCCACAGGAAGGCATCTGGACTCACTTCCTTTCTGCGAGAAGGAGCGCCCAGTTGGCGTGGTCCTCCCTCCGAGCGAGGACCACGCCACGGAGCATCAGTGCTGGCTCACGTAGATGCTCTGGAAGGCGGCGCTCTTGGCCGACGACCAAGCGCTGGCGGCGTTGAGAGCCATCGACGAGTTCGATGCGTAGATGTTGGCCCAGTTCACGTTGAAGAAGAGCGTCTCCTTCGACGGCAGCATCGTCACCATCTCGGTGTCGAGCTCAGAGAACGTGATCTCCTGCATTTCGGTTCACCTCCTCCCGACGTGGAATGAGCCCAGTGCAGCGATCCAGCCGTGATCGGTGCGTGATGGTTGCGTGGTCCTGACGTGACGCCTGCGTGACTGGTGCGTGACCCAGCGGTTGCGGTGCGGCGGGAGGCGTGCATGGGCACCGGAATCACTGCCGACGCTGTGCGGGAGGTGTCCCGGCGGCTCGCTTCGTTCGTTTTGCTGCGGATGTGTCGCCTGTCGCGGGAGGATGCTCTCTACCGCTCGACGCGTTCGCGCGCCTCCACATCGAAATCTGAACCGTGCATCTGTCGCCCCGGTGCGGTTCGGGTCAGCGAAGGTCGAACTGGCTCGATCCTGCTTCGGGGATTGATCTTGGGGGATCAATGTCCGGAAGATTCAGCTTCACGTGCCATGTCCAGCTGCTGGGGTGCTTCGCACTCACCGTCGACGGCAGGCTGGTCGAGCTCGGAGGGCGTGAGGAGCGGGTCCTCGCGTTGCTCGCCCTCCGCGGCCCGCAACGTCGCAGCGTCCTGGCCGGGACGCTGTGGCCGGAGACGACCGAGGACCGCGCCCTGTCCAGCCTGCGAGCCGCCGTGATGCGCTTGCGGCGAGTCAGCGAGGGCCTCATCGAGGCAGGCCGTTCGCGGATCAGCATCGGGACGCAGACCACGACCGACGTGACGGAGATGGTCCGCCGGCTCGAGGAGGTCGAGCGCCTCGGTGACGATGCATGGAAGTCGGCGTCGGAGTCGCTCACGGTGCTGGCCGGTCCCGAGCTGCTCCCGGGGTGGTACGACGACTGGGTCCTCGACGAACGCAGTGCCCTGCAGCACCGGCAGATCCGCGGGCTGGAGTCGCTCGCCCGGATGGCGCTCAAGTCCCGTCGGGCCGCTCTCGCCGCCGACCTGGCCGAGCGCGCCATCGCACTCGAGCCGCTCATGGAGAGCACGCAGGCGCTGCTCATCAGGGCCCACCTCATGGAGGGCAATCCGGCGGCAGCGGTCCAGGTCTATCGGACCTACTCCCGGCGGCTGGGGCAGGAGCTCGGGATCCGCCCGTCGTCGTCACTGACGGACCTCATCGGCAGCACCGGCTTCGTGCCGCGGCCGGCCGCAGCCCGCGCGTGACCCGCAGCCCCCGCGCGACCCGCAGCCCGCGCGTCACCCACTCTGGGCTTCAGGGCAGGAGCTCGTCGAGGTAGAGCGGCAGCATCTCGAACCAGGTTGGCCAGTCGTGGGCGTAGCCAGGCCCCCAGTCGTCGACCCGGTTCGGGATGCCCTTGTCCCCGAGCACCTCGGCGACCCGCCAGGACTCGCCCACGTCCTCCCAAGCTCCGCTGCCCGAGGCGAGGACGACCATGCGGCGGCGCAGGGTCTCGAGGGCCTCCCCGTCGAGGCCGGGGAGGAAGTGCAGGGGCGACGCGTAGTAGAGGTCGTCGGTGAACTGCCCCCCGATGAAGCTCTCCAGCGTGTAGGTCCCGCTCATGCAGATCGCGGCATTGATGAGCTGTGGGTAGCGGCACAGGGTCGCCAGAGCGTTGAAGGCGCCGATCGAGGCTCCGGCCGTGATGACGGGCAACCGGCCACCGCAGTCGGAGAAGATGGCGGGGAGGACCTCCTCGGCGACCGCCTGATGGAACCGGTTGAACAGCGCGTACCGGTCCTGCGTCGAGCCCGCGCGCTCGAGCATGAACTGTCCGGCCACGCTGTCGCAGGAGTAGAGCTTGGCGCGCCCGGCCTCGATGAGGGGCTGGACGTGGGCGATGAGGCCGTTGCGCTCGACCTCCTCGGCGTCACCACCGGCCGTCGGGAAGAGCAGCACCGGCGTGCCGTACGTGCCCCACCGAGCCACCGCGATGTCGCGCCCGAGCCGGTCCGAGTACCACCGCTCCGTCACCTTCACGACTTCCTCCTCGTTTTAGCGTCAGCCATGCGCGCCTACTCGGGGGATCACGGGGGCGCGGGCCGCTCGTGTCCTCACGCCTTGGCTCACTCGTAACCACCGACGAATGAGCCGAACCGGCGCTCCGGGCCTCGCTCGTACCTCGCTCGTGTCCTCACGCCTTGGCTCACTCGTATACAAACTTCTGCGGGCCCGGGAACAGCCAGGGGAGCAGGTCGCCGAGCCGGTCGCGCCAGTTCTCCCAGTTGTGGCCGTCCCTGGCCTCCGTGTAGTTCACCGTCATGCCCGCCTCGCGGAAGACGGGCACCATCGACCTGTTGGGGGTGATGAGCGGCTCGTACACCCCGCAGGACATCGCGATCCGGTTGACGGGCCGGGTCGGCTTGGCGCGGTAGCGGTTCACGAACTTCACGACCGGGTCGAAGTACGGGCCCCCGCCGTGTTCGAAGCCGATGTCCGTGAAGACCAGCGAGGCCGACTCGAGCAGGAGCGAGCCGAACATCCCGGGGTACCGGACGGCCGTCGAGAGTGAGGCGACGCCACCGAAGGACGATCCCATGAGGCAGCGCCCCTCAGGGGTGTCGAGCAGCGGCAGGCGCTCGGTGAGCCACGGCACCAGCTCGCGGGCGAGGAACCGGGCGTGCGGGGCGTGGTTGGGATACTCCTTGAGCCGGTCCCGGGGCGGCACGAACGCGACGACGAGCGGTGCCAGGTCGAGCCGGTGGATGAGGTTATCGAGGACCGTCTTCATGGCGGCGTAGCCCAGGTAGTCAGTGCCGTCGTGGACGATGAGCAGCGGGTAACGGATCGCCCGGTTGAACCGGGCGGGCAGGTAGACCTGGACCGGCTGGTCCCGGCGCAGCGCCCGACTGCGGACCACCTCGTCGACGAGCGTGCCGGGGCGAGCCTCGGGATCGGGCTCGACCCAGTCCGGCACCCGGTAGCCGACAGCGGCACAGACCGACGACGACCCCATGGGGCTGTGAGCGAGTCGCGGGTTCAGCGGGTCGTTGAACCGTTCGTAGGCATCGCCCCGGCGCACCTCGATCTGGTACTCGACGCGGGAACCCTCGGGAAGCACCGTGGTGACGGCGAAGAGGTCGGTGTCGGGAACCCGCTTCATCGGGAGCGGGTCCGGCAGCCCGACGACCCGGTGGCGCACCCAGACCTCGTCGGCCTCGCCGCGCCACAGGAACGTCGCGCGCTCACCCTCGACGATGGGTGACCGGTAACGGGTGACGAACCGGTCGATGGCCGCATCGTCGAGGGGCGCCCGCTCGCGGAGCCGGTTGATTGCAAGCCGTTTGGTGGTCATCCGCCCTGCCCCCTCACGACTCGGCTCCGTCGTCGTCCACCGTCTCGACGGTGCCGTCCTCGGCGATCACGCGAGCGCCGGGGGGTGCCGCTCCACCGCCGGTCGGGAACCGGAGGAAGGTGCCGTCGTCGAGCAGGACGAGCTGCTTCCTGGGGAAGCGTCGGGCCAGCAGGGCGAGGCCCTCCGGGTCGCCCAGCCGAAGGCGCCGACGCGCGTGCGGCAGGGCGATGATGTCGGGCAGCCGCCCGAGCCCACGGTCGTGGTACTCGGGAGCGGTGACCTCCTGATGGGTGAAGTCGTGGAACAGCACGATGCGCCCGGTCAGCGCCATCGCCCCGGCCGACCACGCCACGACGGGCAGCTCCTCGGGCAGCTCGAGCGAGAAGAGGCGGAACGCCTGCATCAGCACCCCGACGTGGCCACCGGCGATGACGACGGCGCCACAGCCGTCGAGCGTGGCCTCGATCTCGCCGCGGTGCCATCCGATGACGGGGCTCTCCCAGACGGAGACGTGCCGGCCCATCTCGCGATACAGCTCCTTGAGCTGGCTCGCGTACCAGCGGTCGACATCGCGGACCGCCTGCACGGCGCTCGTCAGGGCCGCCGACTTGAGGCCGTGCGGTGACGAGCGGTGCCGCACCGCCCTCACCGTGTCGACGGCAGCCTGCAGCCGCAGCCCGTAGAAGTCGCGCAGCTCCTCCTGCTGCTCGCGAAAGGCGAGCGCACCTTTGGCGAAGGCCGTGTCCTTCGTCATGACGTCGACGAGGCGGTGGTAGAGCCGCAGGTTGCGCCCGCGCCCGTCGAGCAGGCTGGCGAGCTCCGCGTCGTCCTCCTCGCGCTCCTGCCACCCCGCATTGATCATCGCGATGGGGCCGTCGACCTCGAGCGACCGCACGGCGGCCGTCACCGTCACCGTGAAGCGTTGCGGACCGAGCAGGATCGTCGTCATGAGCGCGTACGTGCCCGGGTCTCCGCCATGTCCGTATGCCGCTCAGCCGGCATGGACGTGGACGGTCCGTCCCGCGTCGTCGAGCAGGTGACGCAGCTCGTCGTAGTCGGGGTGGCGCATCCGGATCCAGGCGTTGGCCATGTAGCCCGCCTCGACCGGCTGGGTCGGGGTGCCTCGGCCGGGGAAGTGGGTGTCGAGCACCCACTCACCGTGCCGGGCCATGAACTCGTCGATGCCGGAGTATCCGGTCACCGCCCCGTCTGCGTCCGGTCGGAGCGCGACGATGCCAGCGGCATACGGGCGCTTCATCGGACGGTCCGGAGCGCCGTGGGTGATGATGTGCGCCCACTCGCGATAGACGTCCACGTCGTTGCTCGCGGAGTAGAGGTCCCAGCAGCCGACGCCGGGAGGGCGGGCACCGATCTCGGAGAACATCAGGCCCTTGGGACCGTTGAACCACTCCATGTGGGTGGCCGACGTGCCGATGCCGAGCGCCTCGATGACCCGCTGACCGAGCTCGCGGACCTCCGCGTAGAACGGGTTGCCCTCGATCCGGTTCGTCGTGACGAACTGCGGCGACATCCACCGGTTGCGCATCGCCTCGAGGACGTTGGGGTAGTAGTGCGTGGCCCAGTCGTGCACGACCCGCCCGGCCACGCTGATCGTGTCGTAGAAGCCCTCGTGGCCCTCGACGAACTCCTCGATCGCGATCGAGCTGGCACCCGCCTCGCCGAAGCCGTGCAGCGCTGCGGCGAGCTGGTCGTCGTTGTCGACGCGGACCGTCCCGGCCGCGCCGGCACCGGCCCGTGGCTTGAGGACGAGCGGATAGCCGACCCGGTCGGCGAACTCCTTGGCCTGCTCGGAGGAGTCGACAGCGGCCGAGGCGGCCGTCGGGACGCCGGCCTGGCGCAGCGCCTCCTTCATCGAGGGCTTGTCGCGACAGAGCCAGGTCGTGCGGACCGAGGTGCCGGGGATTCCCGTCGCTTCGCGCGCCTGCGCGGCCGGGAGGGTGTGCGACTCGATCGTGGCCTCGAGTGCGTCGATCCACACGTAGCCCTGGAAGTGCCGGACCGCCTCGATGAGCTGGTCGACGTCCGTGACGTTGCCGACGCGGTAGTAGCCGGCCATCGAGCCGCGCAGCTCCTCGCCGAGCTCCTCGTCCGTGGACTCCCCGATGCCATAGACCGTCGCGCCCACCGACACGAGCGCGTGGACGAACCGGCGCTGGTTGGCCGGGAACCCCGGCTCGACGAACACGATGTTCACGGGCCCGAGCCTACGGGCGACCTCCGGGACGCGCCACGCGTCAGAGCCAGCCCCGTTCCTGGGCGACGCGGGCCGCTTCCGCACGCGTCGACGTCGCCGTCTTGCCGATCGCTGCACTCAGATGGTTGCGCACGGTGCCGGCGGAGAGGTGAACCCGGCTCGCGATGGCGGCCACGGTGCCGCCCTCGAGGGCGACGCGGAGCACCTCCCGCTCGCGATCGGTCAGAGGGTTCGCGCCATCGACCAGGGACTCCGTCGCGAGGATGGGGTCGACGACCCGGAGGCCGGCGTGCACCCGGCGCACCGCCTCGGCGAGCTCGCGCGCAGGCGTGTCCTTGACGACGAACCCCGCCGCTCCGGCCTCGAGCGCGCGCCGAAGGTAGCCGGGGCGTCCGAACGTCGTCACGATCAAGGCCCGGCAGGACGGCAGCTCGCGCCGGAGCTGGGCCGCGACCTCGATGCCGGTCAGTCCCGGCATCTCGATGTCGAGGAGCCCCACCTGTGCGCCCGTGCGCCGGGCCGCGTCGAGCACCTCGTCGCCCCGACCGACCTCCGCGACCACTTCGAGGTCGCGCTCGAGGCCGAGCAGTGCGGCGAGCGCGCCCCGGACGAGGGCCTGGTCATCGGCGAGGAGCACCCTGATCGGCTCGTCCGGACCGCCTCCCGCCACCGTCACGGAGCCACCTCCACGTGCCTCACAGCGTCACCTCCAGGACCGTTCCGCGCCCATCCTGCCCGGGGGCGACCCTCAGGTGTCCGCCGGCTCCCTCGACCCGCTCCCGGACCCCCCGCAGACCGTTGCCCGGCGGGTTCCCGTCCACGCCCCGCCCGTCGTCGGCCACGCGCAGCAGGTTCGGCCCGAGCTCGATCTGGCACGTCGTCGCGTCACTGTGGCGGACGACGTTCGTCACCGCCTCGCGGAGCACCCAGGCGAGGACCGTGCGGTGCCTCGGGTCGACCTCGTCGGCGTGGTCGGGCACGGCCGCCCGGATCCCGGCGCCCGAGAGGGCGGTGCGGGCGGCGGAGAGCTCGACGCCCAGACGAGCGGCGCGCAGGCCGCCGACCGTCTCCCGGATCTCCGCGAGCGCCTGCCGGCTCAGCTCCTGGATGTCCCCGAGCTCGGCGCGAGCACGTTCCGGGTCGAGGTCGAGGAGCCGCTCGGCGAGCTCGGCCTTGACGGTGACGACGGTGAGCGAGTGGCCGAGCACGTCATGGACGTCCCGAGCCACGCGCTCCCGCTCGGCGGCGAGGCCAAGCTCGCGCTCGAGCATCCGGTACTGCTCGCTGCGCTCGCTCACGAGGCGGATGCCGCCGGTCATGACGCCGATGGAGAGCACGATGAACGAGATGATCCAGCCACCTTGGTCGGCGTCGATCCACACGGCTGACGCCACGCTGCCGGCAAAGGCCGTCGCGGTCACGGCCGCGGCCCAACCGAGCGGCAACGCGAACATCGCAAACGCGACGATGAACGGCAGGAACGACGTGGCGTTGACGCCGATGAACGGGAAGGTGGCGCACGCGAGCGCCACCAGGGCGAGCAGCCAGAGCACCCCGGCGCCGTGGATCGGGCGGCAGGCGGTCTCGAGCCGGTCCAGGTGGCGGATGCCCAGGATGTAGGCCGCCCCGAAGCCGAGGACCGCGAGGACGGCGAGGGCGGCCTGCCACCCGGCGATCGGGAGGCTGAACACCGCCACGAGCGGGAAGACGAGGAAGACGAGCCACACGGACTGGACGAGCCAGCCGTAGCGGCTCCACGGGTTCGGGCCGGACAGGGCCTGGGGCGTGCCGCCCAGCCGGTCCGAGTCGCCGTGACCGCTCACTGCCGGTCCCGTCCCCGCTTCACGAACCATGTCGCCAGCATCCCAAAGATCAGGGCCCAGCCGATGACGCCGGCCAGCGGCACCCAGAGCGGCTCCCACGAGCCGTCCGGTAGGTGGCCCTGGGTCAGCGGATACCTGGCGAGGGACACGTAGCCATAGAGCGGCGTGAACTTCGCGAAGGCCAGCATCGCACCGGAGAGGCTGATGAAGATGTTGCCGAGGAAGGCGAAGATCACCACGGATCCGCTCGCGACGCCGACGGCGGACTCGCTCCGGAACGCGGTTCCGATGAGCACGCCGTAGAGCGCGAAGATGGCCGACCCGGTCAGCGCGACGAGACCGCTGCCCAGCCAGGCAGTCAGCGAGCCCTTCGCCCCGGTCCAAGCGCCGAGGGCGTAGATGAGCAGGATGGGGATGGAGGCGACGACCATCGCGATGAGCGCTTTGAGGACCACGTACTGCCCGTCCCGCATCGGCGTCAGCCCGAGCTGGCGGCCCCAGCCCTGCATCCGCTCCATGGCGGCCTGGCCGCCGGTGCTCGTCGTCGCCGTGACCGCCCCGTAGGCGGCCATGCTGATCATGACGTAGGTCGCGACGTTGCCGCTGCCGATCGTCGTCTCCTTCGACGCGACGCTCGTACCGAAGATGAGGAAGAAGAAGGCGGGCAGGACCGCGGTGAAGAACAGTCCCGTGCGGTCGCGCACGATCCGCTTCAGCTCGAGGCCGGCGAAGGTGAGGTTCATCTCGTCAGTTCCTTTGTCACGTCGTGCTTTCCGTCGTCCATGGGTATGGCGCTGAGCTGCGCCTGCCTCGCCTCCGCAGTCAGTGCCATGAAGGCGTGGTCGAGGCTCGCTGTGGAGATCTCGAGGTCCTGCCCGCGAAGCTCGGTGAGCAGGACCAGGGCGGCCCGGTCGGAGTCGGTCGTCGTCACGACAACGCGGTCGCCGCGCTCGTTCACGTCAAGGACGCCCGCAACGGTCCGGAGCCGCTCGAGCCCGGCCCGCCGCTCGTCACCGGGCAGCCGCTCGTCACCGGGCCGCCGCTCGTCACCGGGCAGGCGGGCGGACACCTGCCGCCCAGCGGCGCGGCCGCGGATCTCGGCGGTCGTGCCGTCGGCGATGACGCGGCCGTTCGCGACGAGGACGATGCGGTCCGCGAAGGCGTCCGCCTCCTCGAGGTAGTGCGTCGCGAAGAGCACCGTCCGGCCGAGGTCGGCGTCCGCGTGCATCGTCTCCCAGAACTGGTGCCGGGCGGTGACGTCCATCCCGGCCGTCGGCTCGTCGAGGACGAGCAGGTCGGGGTCCGGCAGCAGGGCCAGGGCGAAGCGGAGCCGCTGCTGCTCGCCGCCGGAGCACTTCGAGACGCGCCGGTCGGAGAGGGCAGTCAACCCCGCGCGGTCGATCACCTCGTCGACCGGGGTGCGAGCGGCATACGTGGAGGCGATCATCCGCACCGTCTCGCGAACGGTCAGGTCACGTAGGAGGCCGCCGCTCTGCAGGACTGCGGAGACGCGGCCGGCGCGGACGGCCTCTCGCGGCGGTCGGCCGTGGACGAGCGCGGTGCCGCTCGTGGGTTGCGTGAGCCCGAGGACCATGTCGAGGGTGGTCGTCTTGCCGGCGCCATTCGGACCGAGGAAGGCGACGATCTCGCCGGGTTGGACGGTCAGGTCGATCCCGTCGACAGCGCGGACCGTCGCGCCGCCGTGACCGCGGAAGGTCTTGACGAGGTGCCGCAGCCAGAGCGCAGGGGCGAGGTCGGTTCTCATGCGACCAAGATGTCGCGCGCGGGCACGGCCGGCATGGGGCAGGCGTCTTGGATCGGCAATGACAAGTGTCATGCTGCGGACGTGGACAACCTCGTCGAGATCATCGCGCTGCTCGGCGGGACCGCGGTCGTCGTCGGCAT
>DASSTN010000003.1:0-14178 GCA_035707905.1 Intrasporangium sp. | reverse complement strand
ACCTCGTCGGACATCCGGCCCAGCATCGCCGAGCTCGTCTCGCTCGCCGTGGACGTCCTCCGCGCTGCCGCCATCAGCGCCGGTGTGCCGGCCGCCGACGTCGAGCGGCAGGTGGCCGAGACCCTCGCGTACGCGCGGCGCCGGCTGACGGGTGACGTGTCCGTCGACGAGTTCGGCTTCGACGAGGACTTCACCCGACACGTCTACCTGCCCCTGCTGCGGCCGCTCTACAAGCAGTGGTTCCGCGTCGAGGTCCGGGGCGTCGAGAACATCCCCGCGACGGGTGGGACGCTTGTCGTCGCGAACCACTCCGGGACGGTCGCGCTCGACTCGCTCATGACCCAGGTGGCGGTCCACGACGAGCACCCTCAGCACCGCCACCTGCGGATGCTGGGGGCCGACCTCGTCTTCCAGACGCCCTTCATCGGCACCATGGCCCGCCGATCCGGCTCCACACTGGCGGCGAACACCGACGCCGAACGGCTCCTCTCCAAGGGCGAGCTCGTCGGCGTCTGGCCCGAGGGCTTCAAGGGGGTCGGCAAGCGGTTCAGCGAGCGCTACAAGCTGCAGCGCTTCGGCCGGGGCGGCTTCGTGGCTGCCGCCCTGCGCGCCGGCGTCCCGATCGTGCCGTGCTCGATCGTCGGCGCCGAGGAGATCTACCCGATGCTCGGCAACATGCCGGCGGTCGCCCGTCTGCTCGGTGTGCCCTACGCACCGATCACCCCGACCTTCCCGTGGCTGGGCCTGCTCGGGCTCATTCCGCTCCCGAGCAAATGGCTCATCGAGTTCGGTGCCCCCATCGACACCGCCGCGCTCGGGCCCGAGGCGGCTGACGACCCGATGATCGTCTTCGACCTGACCGACCAGGTCCGCGAGACGATCCAGCAGACGCTCTACAGCCTGCTGATGCAGCGCACGTCGGTCTTCATCTGAGGCGGCCCTCCAGCCGGCTCACCCTCGAACGGACCGCTGCTGGGAAGTAGTTTGGTGGGCATGGACAAGCGCATCCTCATGCTGGGCCGCCCCGGATGCCACCTCTGCGACGAGGCACGAGCCGTGATCGAGCGGGTCGCCGCGGACGTGGGTGTCGGCTGGGAGGAACGGTCGATCGAAGACGACCCGACGCTCCGCGCCAAGTACTCCGACCAGGTTCCGGTGACCTTCGTCGACGGGCGGCAGCACGACTTCTGGCGCGTCGACGAGCGACGCCTCCGCGAGGCCCTCGGCTGACCTCGACCGGCCGGCCGGTCCATGCTGTGGTATACGCATTGCCTCGCTTTGTGCATGGCTTCACAAACGTCTAGCCTGATCGGGTCCCCACGTGCTCCGCGCCCATGAAGCGCCTGCAGCGAAAGGAGCCGGTGAGCCCGCGTGTCCGCCGATCCCACTTTGCGTCGAGAGATCCCTGACGCGACCGTCGCGCGGCTCCCCGAGTACCTGCGGACCCTCACCACCCTTGCGGAGGAGGGCGTTGCCTCGGTCTCGTCCGAGGAGCTCGCGGCCTCCGTGGGTGTCCGATCCGCGCAGCTGCGCAAGGACCTCAGCCACCTCGGCTCCTACGGGGTTCGCGGCGTCGGATACGAGGTCGAGACCCTCGCGCTCGAGATCACTCGGGCTCTGGGACTCACCCAGAACTGGCCCGTCGCCATCGTCGGGATGGGCAACCTCGGGCATGCGCTCGCCTCGTACTCCGGCTTCGTCACCAAGGGCTTCCACATCGTGGCGCTCTTCGATGACGACCCGGCCCTCATCGGCGAGCGGGTCGGTGACGTGACGATCCGCCCTTCCGGGGACATCGAGGAGTGCGCTCGTGAGCTCGGCATTGCCATCGGGGTCATCGCCACCCCGGCGCCGGCCGCACAGACGGTCTGTGACGCCCTGGTGAAGTCCGGCGTCCAGGCCATCCTCAACTTCGCGCCGAGCCTGCTGTCGGTGCCGGCCGGCATCGACGTCCGCCGGGTCGACCTCTCGACCGAGCTGCAGATCCTCGCCTTCCACGCGCAGCGCAAGGCCGGGCTGCCGGCAGGGGCGGGGGTGTCTCGATGAGCCTGCTCGTCATCGGCCTGTCCCACCACACCGCCCCGCTCGCCATCCTCGAGGCGCTCTCCGAGGACGAGCGGCGTGACGAGAGCCTCGCCGACGCCCTCGTCCGCTCGGCCACCGTCGACGAGGTCGTCGTCCTGTCGACGTGCAACCGGCTCGAGGTCTATGCCGAGGTGCCGGCCTTCCACCCGGCCGTCGCCGCCATCGGGGACGCCCTCGCGGCGGCCGCCTCGGTCGAGGCGACCGCCGAACGCACCGGAGCCGACCTCGTCGACGACTGCCCCCGAGAGCCGGAGGCGGCGCTCGCGGCCCGGGCCGACCAGCTGGCCGACCACCTCTATGTCCGCTACGACGAGGGCGCCGTCGCACATGCCTTCACGGTCGCGTGCGGCCTCGACTCGATGGCGGTCGGGGAGTCGCAGGTGCTCGGGCAGATGCGCGCGGCGCTCGCCCAGGGCCAGGCGTCCGGCCGGGTCGGCGCGTCCCTCAACGAGCTGTTCCAGCAGGCCCTGCGTGTCGGCAAGCGGGCGCACTCCGAGACCGACATCGACGGCCACAGCGTCTCCCTCGTGCAGGTCGGCCTGGAGGCCGCCGGGCACAGGCTCGGCGCGCTCAGCACCCGCCGGGCAGCCGTCGTCGGTGCCGGCGCGATGAGCGGCCTCGCGGCAGCCACCCTGGGCCGCGCCGAGGTCGACTCCCTGGCCGTCGTCAACCGGACCTTCGCGCGGGCCGAGCGGCTCGCCGAGTCGGCCGGCGGTGTCGCGCGCCCCTGGGAGGAGCTCGCCGACGTCCTCGCCGACAGCGACCTCGTCCTCACGTGCACCGGCGCCACCGGACACGTCATCACCGGAGCCGACCTCCGCGAGAGCGCCGCCCGCCGCGGGGGGCGCCCCCAGGTCCTCATCGACCTGGCATTGCCACGCGACATCGAGCCCGAGACCGAGTGGGGGGAGCCGATCCCCGGCGTCACGGTGCTCGGCCTCGAGGAGCTGGGCCAGCAGCTGGCCGGACGGGCCGAGGGGCGCGAGGTCGCCCAGGTGCGCGACATCGTCACCGGCGAGGTCGCCGCCTTCCTGACCCGACGGGTGGCCCAGTCCGTGGCGCCGACGGTCGCGGCCCTTCGGGCCCGGGCCGCCGAGGTCGTCGAGACCGAGATGAGCCGGCTCGACCACCGGATGCCGGAGCTCGACGAGGCGGCCCGCTCCGAGTTCGAGCTGGCGGTCCACCGGATCGTCGAGAAGCTGCTCCACACGCCGACCCGTCGCGTCAAGGAGTTCGCCATGGACGGCACCGGCACGGACTATGCCGCCGCCCTGCGCGAGCTCTTCGACCTCGAGCCGAAGGACGTCGCGAACGTCAGCGCTCCGCCGAGGAGGGCTCGCTCATGACCACGCTCCGTCTCGGGACCCGTCGCTCCGCCCTGGCGACCACCCAGTCGACCTGGGTGGCCGACCGCCTGCGCGCGGCCGGGCACGACGTCGAGCTCGTCGAGATCACGACCCAGGGAGACGTATCGGGTGCGCTGCTCACCGCGATCGGCGGGACCGGGGTGTTCGCTGCGGAGATCCGCAAGGCCCTGCTCGAGGGCCGCATCGACGTGGCGGTCCACTCCCTCAAGGACCTGCCCACGGCGCCGGAGCCGGGCCTCGTCATCGCGGCCGTCCCGGAGCGGGAGGACCCGCGCGACGTGCTCGTCGCCCGAGACGGCCTCACCCTGGGTGAGCTGCCGGCCGGCTCGGTCGTCGGGACCGGCTCGCCCCGCCGGGTGGCGCAGCTCGCCTCCCTCGGGCTCGGCCTGCGGCTCCGCCCCATCCGTGGCAACGTCGGCACCCGCCTCGGCCTCGTCGAGTCCGGTGAGGTCGATGCCGTCGTCCTCGCCCGCGCTGGTCTGGCCCGCCTCGGGCTGCTCGACCTCGTGACCGAGGCGCTCGACCCGATCCAGGTCCTGCCGGCGCCCGGCCAGGGCGCCCTCGCCGTCGAGTGCCGTGAGGACCGCGACGACGTCCGCGAGGCGGTCGCCGTGCTCGAGGACGCCGACACACGCGCCCGGGTCCTTGCCGAGCGGTCCCTCCTCGCCGCCCTCGAGGCCGGCTGCACGGCACCGATCGGCGCCCTCGCCGAGGTCGTCGAGGGTGACGACGGCCTCGAGCTGTCGCTGCGTGGCTTCGCCGGCAGCGAGGACGGCAGCATCGAGCTGCGCCGCTCACTCGTCGGCCCCTACGACCAGCCGGAGCCGCTCGGCTCCCGTCTCGCCCAGATCCTGCTCGAGGACGGCGCGGCCGACCTCGAGCACCCGTCCCAACCCGCACCGCAAGACAACTCGGAGCCAGTTTCGTGACTCGTTCGCGCAAGCCGTCGGAAGAGACGGTGCACCTGCCCACGCCGCCCGCATCACCGGCCCGCGTCGCCTTCGTCGGTGCCGGCCCGGGCGACCCCGGGCTGATGACCCTCCGTGGCCGTGACCTGCTCGCCGCCGCCGATGTCGTCATCCTCGACCGGATCGCCAAGGACGACGTCGTCCTGACCCATGCCCGGGAGGACGTGGAGATCATCGACGCGAGCCATGGCGACCGTGGCCAGGAGCTGACCCAGGCGATGAGGGCCAAGCTCGTCGTCAAGGCCGCCAAGTCCCTCGGGGACGAGGGGCTCGTCGTCCGGCTCATGGACGGCGACCCGGCCACCTTCAACGGGCTCGTCGACGAGGTGCGCGCCTGCCGCAAGGCGGGCATCAGCTTCGACGTCGTCCCGGGCGTCTCCGCCGTCTCCGCCGTGCCGACCTATGCCGGCGTGCCGCTGACCTCCAAGCAGGACCGCGCCTTCCACGTGGTCAGCGTCGACGGGCACACCGCGCACGTGTCCCGCTACGCCGAGGACGACGCGACGCTCGTGCTGCTCGGCGCACCGGAGTCGATCCGCGAGGCCCTGCGCACGCTGCTCAAGGCAGGGCGCGACGGTGAGACCCCGGTCGTCCTGACCGAGCGTGGCACGACCGTCGCCCAGCAGAGCCGCACCGGCCTGCTCGCGACGATCGACGACGAGTTCACCGGTGCCGTGCCGGCCGAGCCCAGCGTCGCCGTCGTGACGCCGAACGTCGAGCTGCGCGACGAGCTGTCCTGGTTCGAGACCAAGCCACTGTTCGGTTGGCGGGTGCTCGTGCCCCGCACGCAGGCGCAGGCCGGCCCGATGCTCCAGCGCCTCGCGTCGTATGGCGCGACCGCCGACGTCGTGCCGACCATCTCCGTCGAGCCGCCGCGCACCCCGCAGCAGATGGAGCGGGCCATCAAGGGCCTCGTCACCGGTCGCTACGAGTGGGTCGGCTTCACGTCCGTCAACGCCGTGCGCGCCGTCCGGGAGCGCTTCGAGGAGCTCGGGCTCGACGCCCGCGCCTTCGCTGGCCTCAAGGTCGCCGCCGTCGGCGGAGTCACGGCCCAGGCCCTGCAGGACTGGGGCATCAACCCCGACCTCGTGCCCTCGGGGGAGCAGTCGGCCGCCGGCCTCCTCGCCGACTGGCCCTCCTACGACGAGGTCCTCGACCCGATCAACCGCGTGCTGCTGCCGCGGGCCGACATCGCCACCGAGACGCTCGTCGCCGGTCTGCGCGACATGGGCTGGGAGGTCGACGACGTGACGGCGTACCGCACGGTGCGGGCAGCGCCGCCGGCACCGGAGATCCGCGACGCGATCAAGGGCGGCGAGTACGACGCCGTCGTCTTCACGTCGAGCTCCACGGTGCGCAACCTCGTCGGCATCGCCGGCAAGCCGCACGCCGCGACCGTCATCGCCTGCATCGGCCCCGCCACCGCGAAGACCGCCCAGGAGCAGGGCCTGCGGGTCGACGTGCTCGCGCCCGAGGCCTCCGCCTCGAGCCTCGTCGACGCCCTCGCCGGCCACGGCGTGGGCCTCGCCATCGCCGCGGCCGAGGCCGGCCAGCCGGTGCAGCGGCCGCGGGACAAGCGGCCGACGTCCCGGCGGCGAGCCCGATGATCGACCGTCCCCGCCGGCTCCGGCAGTCGCCCGTCATCCGGGCGATGGTCGCCGAGACCCGGGTGCACCCGGGCCAGCTCATCCTGCCCGTCTTCGTCGCCGAGGGCGCGACCGAGCCCCGGCCGATCCCGAGCATGCCCGGTGTCGTCCAGCACACCGTGGAGTCCGTCGTCGAGGAGGCCCGCCGCTCCGCGGAGGCCGGTCTCGGCGGCGTCATGCTCTTCGGCGTGCCACAGCGCAAGGACGCCCGGGGCTCCGGCGCGACCGACCCCGGCGGCATCCTCAACGTCGCGCTGGGCGAGGTCAGGGACAAGGTCGGGGACGACGTGCTCGTCATGGCCGACACGTGCCTCGACGAGTTCACCGACCACGGACACTGCGGAGTGCTCGACGGCCGGGGCCGGGTCGACAACGACGCGACGCTGGAGATCTACGCCGAGATGGCGGTCGCCCAGGCCCGCGCCGGTGCGCACGTCGTCGCCCCGTCGGGGATGATGGACGGCCAGGTCGGGGTCATCCGGGCGGCGCTGGACGAGGCCGGCTTCCAGGACGTCGTCATCCTCGCCTACGCGGCGAAGTACGCGTCGGCGTTCTACGGGCCGTTCCGGGACGCCGTCCAGTCGAGCCTGCAGGGCGACCGCCGCACCTACCAGCAGGACCCGGCGAACATCCGGGAAGCGCTGCGCGAGATCGACCTCGACGTGGCCGAGGGCGCCGACATGGTCATGGTCAAGCCGGCCCTGTCCTACCTCGACGTCGTCGCCGCGGCTGCGGAGCGCACCACGGTGCCCGTCGCCGCCTACCAGGTCTCCGGCGAGTACGCCATGATCGAGGCCGCGGCGGCGCAGGGCTGGATCGACCGGGAGCGGGCCGCGCTCGAGTCCCTCGTCTCGATCCGCCGGGCCGGGGCGCAGGCGATTCTCACGTACTACGCGCTCGAAGCGGGCGACTGGCTGGGCTGACTCCTCTAGGATGCACGCAGCACTGGGGGAGGTGACGATGGCTGACCCGCAGCCCGACGGCGTCCGCTGGCTCGACGAGTCCGAGCAGGCATCGTGGCGTGCCATCCTGCGCGGCACCCGCCTGCTGGAGGAGGCGCTCGACAACGCGCTCCGCGGCACCGGCATCCAGCTGACCGAGTACGAGATCATCTCCATGCTGTCCGAGGCACCGGGGCAGCGCCTGCGGATGTCCGAGCTCGCCTCGATGGTCGTCCAGTCCCGCAGCAGGCTGACCCACACCGCGAAGCGCCTCGAGGACCGCGGCTGGGTGGCGCGGCAGTCATGCCTGGCCGACAAGCGCGGCGTCGAGCTCGTCCTGACGGCGACCGGCAAGGACGCGATCGAGCGCATTGCCAAGGTGCACGTGCAGAGCGTGCGCGACAACCTCGTCGACATCCTCACCCCCGAGCAGTTCAACGCGATCGGTGAGGCCATGGGGATCGTGCGCGACCACCTCGACCCAGAGGGGCACTCCGGTCGCTGACGCGCCCACCATCGACGCCGTGCCGGCCCCAACGGTAGGGGCTGTGCCGGGGCGCAGGGTGAGCGGCATACGGGTGTTCGGGAGAATGGGCCCATGACCCAGGACGAACGGACCGTGCAGGCGACCACCCGCTCCGCGGAGCTCTTCGAGCGCGCGCAGGCGATCATCCCCGGTGGGGTGAACTCCCCGGTCCGCGCGTTCGGCAGCGTCGGGGGTACGCCGCGCTTCATGGCCTCCGCCCGCGGGCCGTGGCTGACCGACGTCGACGGGAACCGCTACGTCGACCTCGTCGGCTCGTGGGGGCCGATGATCCTCGGGCACGCCCACCCGGAGGTCGTCGCGGCGGTGCAGTCCGCCGCCGAGCAGGGCTTCTCGTTCGGCACCCCGTCCGCGGGTGAGGTCGAGCTCGCTGCGGAGATCGTCTCCCGGGTCGAGCCGGTCGAGCAGGTGCGGCTCGTCAACAGCGGCACCGAGGCGACGATGTCGGCGATCCGGCTCGCCCGCGGCTTCACCGGGCGTGACGCCATCGTGAAGTTCGCCGGCTGCTACCACGGGCACGTCGACGCGCTGCTCGCCTCGGCCGGCTCCGGGGTCGCGACCTTCGCGCTGCCCGACTCCGCCGGGGTGCCCCGCTCGAGCGCGGGGGAGACGATCGTGCTCCCCTACAACGACCTCGCGGCCGTGGAGGAGGTCTTCGCGACCCGCGGGCCGGAGATCGCGGCGGTCATCACCGAGGCCGCACCGGGCAACATGGGCCTCGTGCCGCCCCTGCCCGGCTTCACCGAGGGGCTGCGTCGGGTGACGCAAGAGCACGGCGCCCTGTTGATCTCCGACGAGGTCATGACCGGGTTCCGCTGCTCGCCGGCCGGCTTCTACGGCCTCGAGGGTCCGTATGCCGCTGGGCCGCCTGACCTCTTCACGTTCGGGAAGGTCATGGGTGGCGGTTTCCCCGCGGCGGCGTTCGGTGGTCGCGCCGAGGTGATGGCGCTGCTCGCCCCTGCCGGACCGGTGTACCAGGCCGGGACGCTCTCCGGGAACCCGGTCGCCTCGGCGGCCGGGCTCGCGACGCTGCGAGCCTGCACCCCGGAGGTGTACGACCGGCTCGGGGTCGTGGCCCGGGCGATCGCGGACGGGGCCTCGGATGCGCTCGGCGCCGCCGGTGTGCCGCACACGATCCAGTGGGCCGGCTCGATGTTCTCGGTCTTCTTCCGGGAGGGCGAGGTGCGCGACTACGACGCCGCCAAGGCGCAGGACACCGATGCGTTCCGCCGGTTCTTCCACGCGATGCTCGACCAGGGCGTGCACCTGCCCCCCAGCGCCTTCGAGTGCTGGTTCGTCTCGGCGGCCCACGACGACGGCGCCGTCTCGGCGGTGCTCGAGGCGCTCCCGGCCGCGGCCCGAGCCGCGTCGCAGGCCTGAGCCCGCCGCCTGACAGCCACCCATTCCATCGCCTGGGCACCTGCCCCGCCCAGCGGGGCAGGGGGCCCGCTGCACCGCTCAGCGGGGCAGGGGGCCCGCTGCACCGCTCAGCGGGGCAGGTCATCAGGGTCGAGGGGAGGAGGGGCGGGCAGGCCCGCGGGGACGTGCTCCGGCGGGTGAGCGGCATACGGAGAGAAGGGTTGAGCCGCTGCTGTCTTGGGGGATGAAAAACCGTCCGGCCGGGCCTCCTCGCGGATCTACACTCCCGACGTGTCACTGTCCGTCTGGCTGGGCCTCGTCGCCGCCGGTTTCCTGATCTCCTTCACGCCGGGGGCCGGCGCGATCAACACCATGGCCAACTCGCTCACCGCCGGGTGGGGCCGTTCGCTGTGGGGGATCGTCGGGCAGCAGGTGGCCCTCGTCATCCACATCGCCATCGTCGCGGCGGGTGTCGGCGTCCTCGTGGCGAGCTCGCCCGTGCTCTTCACGGCGATCCGCTACGCCGGCGCCGCCTACCTCGTCTACCTCGGGATCCGGCAATGGCGGTCCCGGGCCCACCACGACCCGGAGGCGCCGATCGGGCCGCCCGAGTCGCCCTGGTCGATGGCGCGACGCGGGATGCTCGTGAACCTGACCAATCCCAAGGCGATCGTCTTCTTCCTCGCTTTCACGCCGCAGTTCATCCGGCCCACGCAGCTCCTCGTGCCGCAGTACCTCGTCCTGACGGCAACGGTGGTCGTCGTCGACATCATCGTCATGTGGTTCTTCTTCGCAGCGGCGGCCAAGGGGCTGCGCCGGCTGACCCGCAGCAGCAAGGGCCAGACACGGCTGAACCGGCTCTTCGGCGGCCTGTTCGTCGGGGTGGGTGCCCTTCTCGCGGCCGTCCACTAGCGGGAGAGCTGACCCTCTCGGTCAGAGGAAGTGCACTGTCGACCGGGATACGCGCACTGTCGACCGGGATACGCGCACTGTCGATCAGAACGAGCGCACTGTCGATCAGAATTTGCGCACTGTCGATCGGCGTCGGGTTTCCCTACCACGAACCCGGGGTAGCGAAGGCCAATTGGGTCGGCGCGTCAGCGTTTGAGACACTGGGCGCCATGACCGGCAGCCTCACCCCTCCGACGCCGCCCGCACGGTCCGGGCCGACCCGCACCGTCGTGCACTTGATGCGGCACGGCGAGGTCGACAACCCCGGTGGGGTGCTTTACGGCAGGCTGCCCGGCTACCTCCTGTCCGAGCTCGGCCGCGAGATGGCCGAGACCGTGGCGGCGCACCTCGAGCCCAACGACATCACCCGCGTCGTCGCGTCGCCGCTCGAGCGGGCCCAGCTGACCGCCCAGCCGATCGCGGAGCGCCACGGCTTGAGCCTCGACACGGACGAGCGGCTCATCGAGGCCGCCAACCGGTTCGAGGGCCTCGCCTTCACCCGTACCTCGCTCCTCGACCCCCGGCACTGGCCGAAGGTCGTCAACATCACCAAGCCGAGCTGGGGTGAGGCGTACGAGGCGATCGCCGAGCGGATGCTCACGGCGATCGCGGATGCGAGGTCAGCGGCATACGGGCACGAGACGGTGCTCGTCTCCCACCAGCTGCCGATCTGGACCGTCCGCAACAAGCTCGAGGGGCGCCGGCTCTGGCACGACCCGCGCAAGCGGGAGTGCTCGCTCGCCTCGCTGACGTCGCTGCACTTCGTCGACGACGAGCTCGAGTCGATCGCCTACTCCGAGCCCGCCGGTGGGCTGCTGGCGCGCGCGTCGAAGATCGTGGGCGCCTGATGACATCGATCGACCGACGGACGGTGGTCCGGTGGGGTGTCGCCGTGCTCGCGGGCGCCGCCGTCACGGTGACCGCTGCCTGCTCGTCCGACCCCAACTCGATCGAGGCCCAGGCCAAGGCGGGTGACCGCAAGGGCTACATCTCCGGGGACGGCACGATCGAGCAGATCGACCCGGGCCAGCGGGGCAGCGCCGTTGCGCTCACCGGCACCACGCTCGAGGGCAAGCCGTGGTCGATGCAGGGCAAGGAGGGCAAGATCCTCGTCGTCAACGTGTGGGGCTCCTGGTGCCCGCCGTGCATCAAGGAGACCCCCGACCTGCAGAAGGCCTGGGAGGACGTGCAGGCCAAGAAGCTCAACGTCGAGTTCATCGGCCTCGACACCCAGGAGAGCCCGGAGTCCGGCCTCGCCTTTCAGCGCGCCAACAACGTCACCTACCCGTCCCTCGCCTACGACGGCGGCGTGCCCCTGCTCGCCCTGCAGGGCAAGGCCGCCGCCACCCCGACCACCCTCGTGCTCGACGGAAAGGGCCGGATCGCGGCCCGTGTCTCCGGCGCCGTCACGACGACGACCCTGCGCGGGCTCATCGACGACGTGCTGGCCGAGGGCTGACGCGTGTCCCCGGACCTGCTGACCGGCTCGCTGGTCGTCGCGGCGGCCGTCGCCCTGGCGGCGGGTTTCGTGTCCTTCGCCTCGCCGTGCGTCCTGCCGCTCGTGCCGGGCTTCCTCGGCTACGTCACCGGTCTGGGTGACGTCTCGCTCAAGGACCGCGCCCGTGGCCGACTCGTCCTCGGCGCGCTGCTGTTCATCCTCGGCTTTTCCGTCGTCTTCCTCGTCATGGCGTTCGGTGTGTCCGTGCTCGGGCTCGCCCTGCAGGCCCATCGCGCCCTGCTCATGCGCGTGGGCGGGGTCGTCGTGATCGTGACCGCGCTGCTCTTCCTCGGCCTCGGCAAGGGGTATGCCGCTCAGTTGGCCTGGCGGCCCAGGGCCGGTCTCGCCGGCGCTCCCTTGCTCGGGGCGGTCTTCGGGATCGGGTGGAGCCCCTGCCTCGGGCCGACCCTCGCCGCGATCTACGCCATGGCCGCACCGCTCACCGCGGAGTCCGGCACCGTCGGCCGCGGCCTGGTGCTCGCCGTCGCCTACTGCCTCGGCCTGGGCGTGCCGTTCCTCCTCATGGCCGCGGCCTGGGAGCGGGCCGAACGGGCCAACGCGTGGCTGCGCCGCCACCAGCGCCGGATCCAGCTCGTCGGCGGGGGACTCCTGCTCGTCGTCGGGGTCATGCTCGTCACCGGCCTCTGGGAGACCGTCATGGTCTGGCTCCAGGTCCACCTCATCGGCACCTTCCGGACGGTTCTCTAGATGGCCACCGACACGACGACCAAGCCGCACGCGGCGGCCCCGCAGCCCCAGCTGCCGAAGCTCGGCCCCGTCGGCTGGCTCCGGTGGGCCTGGCGCCAGCTGACGAGCATGCGCACCGCGCTCTTCCTCCTGCTGCTCGTCGCCGTCGGGGCGGTCCCCGGGTCGATCTTCCCGCAGCGCAACATCGACCCGGGCCGGGTCGCGGACTACCTGGCCCAGCACAAGACGAGCGGTCCGTGGCTCGACCGGTTCGGGTTCTTCGACGTCTACTCCTCACCGTGGTTCTCGGCGATCTACCTGCTGCTGTTCATCTCCCTCGTCGGGTGCATCGTGCCGCGCGCCAAGGTTCACTTCACCGCGCTGCGGGCCCGCCCCCCTCGGGCGCCCGCCCGGCCGGAGCGGCTCGAGCAGCACGCGACCGTGACGACGACCGCCCCTCCGGCGGAGGTCCTCGCCGCGGCGCGGGAGGTGCTCAAGGGGCGCCGCTTCCGGGTCCACTCCCACGACGACGCGTCGGTGTCGGCCGAGTCCGGCTACCTCCGGGAGACGGGCAACCTCGTCTTCCACCTCGCCCTGACCGGGATCATCGTCGGGATGGCGGTCGGCCATCTCTTCGGCTGGCGCGGCGACGTCATCGTCCCCGAGGGGCAGAAGTTCGCCTCGTCCCTCACCACGTACAACACGTTCTCGCCCGGCCCGTGGGTCGACCCGTCACGGATCCCGAGCTTCGTGCTCAGCGTCGACAAGATGCAGGCCGACTTCATCCAGACCCCGGGCAAGACGTTCGGCCAGCCCCGCGACTTCGTCGCCCACACGACCTTCCAGTCGGCCCCGGGCGCCCCGAACGTCAAGGCAGACATCAGCGTCAACCACCCGCTCGCCATCGACGGCTCGGACGTGTTCCTCCTCGGCAACGGCTACACCCCGGTCATCACGGTCAAGGACGCCAAGGGCGAGGTGCTCTACCACGACGCGACCCCGTTCCTGCCCCAGGACCCGAACTACCGGTCCCTCGGCGTCGTCAAGGTCTCGGCCCTGCCGACCCCCAAGCAGCTCGGCATCACCGGCTTCTTCCTGCCCACCGCCGAGCCGACCTTCCGCAACGGCCCGGCCTCGATCTTCCCGGACGCGCTCGACCCCGAGCTCGCGCTCTCCGTCTGGGAGGGAACCCTCTTCCCGGGCGGGACGCCGCAGTCCGTCTACACGCTCAACACCGAGTCGATGAAGCAGCTGACCAAGCCGGACGGCTCGCCGGTCCTCGTTCGGCTCAAGCCGGGGCAGAGCTACGAGCTGCCCGGCGGCCGGGGCTCGATCACCTTCGACTCCGTCAAACGCTTCGCCGGACTCTCGGTGCGCCACGACCCCGGCGAGCTGATCGCCCTGGTCTCGGCGATCCTCACGACCGGCGGCCTCATCCTCGCCCTGACCATCAAGCGGCGCCGGGTCTTCGTCCGGGTCCGGCGGGCTGACGGGGACGACGGAGCACCGGCTACCGTGGTGAGCATCGGTGGCCTCTCCAAGGACTCCGACGCCGGATTGGGCTCCATCATCCAGGCCGTGCACGACCACCTTGCAGAACGGAAACCCGCACCGTGACTCCGCAGACCCTCGCCAGCTGGGCCAACAACGCGCTCTACTCGTCGATGGTGGTCTTCACCCTCGCCATGCTCGCGTTCGTCACGCACCTGTCCGCTCGTGCCCCGCGGCGCGCCGAGCAGCGAGCCGCCGCTCGCACCGACGTGCTGGTCGGGGCGGGGGCGCCCGTCGGGGCGGAGGGCAACGGCGATGGCGTCGGGACCGAGGGCGAGCGGGAGCCCGCCCTTGACCTGGGAGCCGGCTCAGCGGCATACGGGCCGGAATCGATGCGCAGCAGGCAGTGGGGCAGCATCGGGCTGACCCTCACCTACCTCGCCACCCTCCTGCTCGTGGGATCCGTCGTCATGCGCGGCGTCGCTGTCTCGCGGCCGCCGTGGGGCAACATGTTCGAGTTCGCGACGGCGGCGGTCGCTGCGGTCGGCGTCGCCTACTCGCTGCTCGCCCGCCGCAACCGGTGGGAGTGGCTCGGCGCGTTCATCGTCATCCCCATCCTGCTCGTGCTCGGGCTGTCGGTG
>DASSTN010000002.1:0-10502 GCA_035707905.1 Intrasporangium sp. | reverse complement strand
CGCCGCCGATGGAGACCGGCTCCTGGCCGGCGTCGGAGAGCGTCTGGGCCGCCTTGATGAACTCGTCCCACGTCTTCGGCGGCTGCACGCCGGCGTCGCTGAAGGACTTGACGTTGTACCAGACCGTCGACTTGTTCGAGGCCTTGAACCAGACGCCGTAGAGCTTGCCGTCGATGGTGCCGAGGTCCTTCCACACCGGCGAGTAGTTCTGGTCGACCGCGGTCGAGACCTCGTTCGTCGCTGGCTTGAGCGCGCCGCTCTTGGCGAACTGCGCCATCAGTCCGGGCTGTGGCAGGAAGGCGACGTCGGGCGGGCTGCCACCCTTGACTCGCGGGGTGAGCACGCTCGCGATCTGGTCGCCCGTCGACGTGAACTTGATCGTTGCCCCTGTCTGGTCCTCGAAGGGCTTGACGACCTGCAGGAAGCTCTTCTGCTCCTCACCCGTCCAGACCGCCGCGACCTCGAGGGTCTGCCCGTTCAGCTTGGGCAGCGCGACCCCGCCCGTACTGCCTCCGGTGCCGCCCGTCTCGGCGCTCGAGGAGCCACCGCTCGCGGCCGGTCCCGGCGTCGTCGCGTTGTTGTTGCCTCCCCCGCCGCAGCCGGCCGCGGCCAGCGCGAGTCCCGTCATGACCACGGTCAGGCGCAGTGTTCTTCTCATCATGCTTCCCTCCTGGTGTCGGTCTCTGTCAGTTCGGGGCTGCGGAAGCCGATCGCCTCGCCCGTCCCCGGATCGAAATAGTGCAGTCGGCTCGTGTCGACGGCGATCCGCACCGGCTCGCCGACCTGAGCCTTGGTGCGCGGGTTGCAGCGGGCGATCACGATCGTGCGGTCGCCGTCACCCCCGACGAGACCGGGGGCGGCCTCCATCTCGAGCTCCACGTCGGGGCTGTCGCCGGGGGTGACCCGGCGCGCGTTGACCGTGAAGTGGATCATGACGTCGGACCCCATCGCCTCGACGAGCTCGGCCTTCGACGCCAGCACGTTGTGGGACTCGCCGCTGAGGTCGGCGTCGTCCATGTCCTCGGGTCGGATGCCGACTACGACCTCGCTGCCGATGTGGTCCTCGAGACCGGGGTGCTCGGAGAGGGCCGCGTCGGGCACCTCCAGCCGCTGGTCGCCGAGGACGACGGCCAGCCCTCCGTCCCGCTCGAGACGGCCTCGCATCAGGTTCATGGCCGGCGACCCGATGAAGCCGGCGACGAAGAGGTTGGCGGGGTGGTCGTAGAGCGACTGCGGGTGGTCGACCTGCTGGAGGACCCCCTTGCTCATCACCGCGACCCGGTCCCCGAGGGTCATCGCCTCGGTCTGGTCGTGGGTCACGTAGATCGTGGTGACGCCGAGATCCCTTTGTAGGCGGGCGATCTCGGCTCGCATCTGCACGCGCAGCTTCGCGTCGAGGTTCGAGAGCGGCTCATCCATGAGGAACGCCTGCGGCTCCCGCACGATCGCACGGCCCATGGCGACGCGCTGTCGCTGGCCCCCCGAGAGGTTGCGCGGCTTGCGGTCGAGGTGGTCGGTGAGCCCGAGGATCTCGGCGGCCCGCTGGACCCGCCGGTTGATCTCGTCCTTGGGCATCTTGCGCAGCTGCAGGCCGAAGGCGATGTTGTCGCGGACCGTGAGGTGCGGGTAGAGCGCGTAGCTCTGGAAGACCATCGCGACGTCCCGGTCACGGGAGGGGACCCGGTTGACGACGCGCTCACCGATGGTGATGGTGCCCTCGCTGATGTCCTCGAGCCCGGCCACCATCCGCAGTGCCGTCGTCTTGCCACATCCGGACGGCCCCACCAGGACGAGGAACTCGCCCTCGGCGATCGCGAGGTTCAGGTCAGTGACGGCGCGAGTGCCATCGGCATAGACCTTCCCGACGCCGTCCAACCTGACTTCCGCCACAAGACCTCCCGCAGTTCGTCGAGGCCCCCGCTGAGCACAGCGAAGCGGGGGGCACCATCGTTCCCGCCTGGTTCATCCCTACCACTGTGCGCCCCAGATACCCAGATCTGGGCGTGAACGTCGCCCAATCGTGACGTCGAAAGCCCGAGGTATGCCGCTCACCCCGCCCCCGGGCGGCGTTTCCCTCCCAGCCCCACCGCCCGCTCAGTGCAGCCGGCGCTGGTGCCACCAGCCGAGGATGTTGGTGCGGTGACGCCACAGCACGAAGAGCCCGAGCACGATGAGCCAGGCCGCGGTCCACCCGTCACCCGGGGCCCGGCCGGCAAGGACGAGCCCGGCGGCCACGAGGAGGCCGGCGGCGGCGCACATCGAGCCGACCGCCACCCAGCGGGTCACCAGGACCGCGACGAGGAAGACGACGACGACCACGAGCGCCACCCACGGGTGCACCCCGAGGATCGCACCGAGGGTCGTCGCCACGCCCTTGCCGCCGCGCCCTCGCAGAAACGGCGAGTAGATGTGGCCGAGCACCGCGGCGAGGCCGACCGCGTAGGCCAGGTGGGCGCCGAAGAGGTGCCCCGCGACGAGCACCGGCACGAGTCCCTTGAGGACGTCGAGCACGCCGACGACGACGCCCCACTTGCGTCCGAGGACGCGACCGGCATTGGTGGCGCCGGGATTTCCCGAGCCAGCGGTGGCGAGGTCCTTACCGAGGACCTTGGCGATCATCGTCGCCGGGTTGACCGACCCGATGACGAAGGCCGCCACGATGGCGCCTGTCCAGACGACCAGGGTCAGGCCGGCGCTCACGGCTCGTCCTCGACCGTCACATTCCCCCAGGCCTCCCGCGCCTGCGACCGGCTCTCCACGGGCTCGTCCGGGCGTGGGGCCACGGCGATCGCGAGGGTGCTCGGCCCGACGTGTGCCCCCACGACCGCCCCGAGCTCGAGGACACGCACCTCACGGGCCTCCGGCACGGACGTCCGCAGATGTTGTGCGACCTGCTCCGCCCGCTCCCCCGCGTCGAGGTGGTGCACCGCGAGGTCGACGGCGACGCCCCCGGCGCGCACGTGCTCGACGACGAGCGCCTCGATCCGGGCGATCGCCCGGGCGGCGGTGCGCACCTTCTCGACCGGCACGATCCGGCCGCCGCGCACCGCGAGGATCGGCTTGATCGCGAGCGCCGAGCCGAGCAGCGCGGAGGCCGCACCGATGCGTCCGCCCCGCCGCAGGTGCTCGAGGGTGTGGACGTAGAAGAGGATCCCCGACGGCGCGAGCCGACGCTCGATGGCGCGACGCACCTCTGCCGGCCCGGCACCCGCCGCAGCGACCTGCGCGCCGGTGACAGCGGCATACCCCATGGCCATCCCGATCGTCTCGGAGTCGACCACCTCGACGGGCACCGGCGCGTCGGCGGCGGCCATCCGTGCTGCCTCGACGGTCCCCGACATCTGCCCGGAGAGGTGGACGGACACGATGGCGGTTGCGCCCTCGCCGGCGAGTCGTCGGTAGGTGTCGAGGAAGACGTCGGGCGCCGGCCGCGACGTCGTGACGATGGTGTAGCCCCGCAGCGCCTCGGCCACCTCGTGGGCGGTGATGTCGCGGCCCTCGACCCGCTCGACGCCGCCGACGACGACATGGAGCGGGACGACCTCGATGGCGTGCTCGTGCACGAGGTCGGACGGGAGGTATGCCGTCGAGTCCGTGACGATCCGAACGCTCACCCTCGCTCCTTCCGCCCTCGTGCGCTCAGACCAGCGTCACATGGGAACGACGTTGACCAGCTTGGGCGCGCGGACGATGACGGTGCGGATCCCGTTCGGCGTCGCGGCCTTGACCTTGTCGCGGGCGAGGACCAGCTCACGCAGCTCGGCCTCCGAGATGCCGGGAGCCACCTCGACCCGGTCGCGGACCTTGCCCTTGACCTGGATGACGCAGGTGACCTGCTCCTCGACGATCTTCGAGGGGTCGGCCTGCGGGAACGGCGCGTAGGCAACGCCGCCCGAGTGCCCGAGCCGCGCCCACAGCTCCTCGGCGATGTGCGGTGCCACCGGGGAGATCATGAGCACCATCGCCTCGACGACCTCGCGCGGCGCCACACCGAGCTTCGTCACCGCGTTGTTCAGCTCGATGAGCTTGGCGATGGCCGTGTTGAACCGCAGGTCCTCGAAGTCCTCGCGGACCCCCTGGATGGTCCGGTGCAGCTGGGTCGTCAGGGCCTGGTCGGGCGCGTCGTCGGTGACGACGACCTCACCGGTCGCCTCGTCGACGACGTTGCGCCAGAGCCGCTGCAGGAAGCGCTGCGCGCCGACGACGGCCCGGGTCTCCCACGGCTTCGACAGCTCGAGCGGGCCCATCGACATCTCGTAGACGCGGAACGTGTCGGCGCCGTAGGCGTCGTACATCTCGTCGGGGCTCACCGAGTTCTTGAGCGACTTGCCGATCTTGCCGTACTCGCGGTTCACCGGCTGGCCGTTCCAGGTGAAGGTGGGCTCCTCGCCCGGCCCGCCCGGGTGCTCCTCGACCTCCGCCGCGGGGACGTACTGCCCGCGCGAGTCGGTGTAGGCGTAGGCCTGGATGTAGCCCTGGGAGAAGTACTTGCGGAACGGCTCCTCGCTCTCGAGGTAGCCCAGGTCGAAGAGCACCTTGTGCCAGAACCGCGCGTAGAGCAGGTGCAGCACGGCGTGCTCGACCCCGCCGACGTAGAGGTCGACGCCGCCCGGGTCGCCAGTCCCGGCGGGCGCGCCCTCGACCGGCGTGGGCCACTTGCCCATCCAGTAGCGCTCGTTGTCGGGGTCGACGATCGCCTCGTCGTTGGCCGGGTCGAGGTAGCGCAGGTAGTACCAGCACGAGCCGGCCCAGTTGGGCATCGTGTTCGTCTCGCGCCGGAACTTCCGGCGGCCCCGGCCGTCGCCGAGGTCGAGCTCGACCTCGACCCATTCCGGCACTCGGGAGAGCGGCGGCTCCGGGGAGCTGTTCGCGTCGTCCGGGTCGAAGGTCTTGGGCGAGTAGTCCGGGACGTCGGGCAGGGTCAGGGGCAGCTGGTCCTCGGGCAGCGCGTGGACCACGCCGTCCTCGTCGTAGACGATCGGGAACGGCTCGCCCCAGTAGCGCTGCCGGCTGAAGAGCCAGTCGCGGATGCGGTAGTTGATCGTGCCCTCGCCGATGTCGCGCGCCTCGAGGTCCGCGATGATCCGGGCCGTCGCCTCGTCCACGCTGAGGCCGTCGAGGTTCGCGACGTCCGAAGCGGAGTTGACGATGACGCCGTCACCGACGTAGGCGTCGGCGAGCGGCGCGTCGGCCTGGTCGAGCGAGGGCGCGACGACGCGGACGATCGGGATGGAGAACTTCGTCGCGTACTCGAAGTCACGCTCGTCGTGCCCCGGCACCGCCATGATGGCGCCGGTGCCGTAACCCATCAGCACGTAGTCCGCAACGAAGACTGGGATCGGCTGTCCCGTCACGGGGTTCGTCGCGAACGACCCCGTGAAGACACCCGTCTTGTCCTTGCCCTCGGTCTGCCGCTCGACGTCCGACTTGCGCGAGGCGGCCAGGCGGTATGCCGCGACCGCCGCCTGCGGGGTCGCCGCCGCGTCAGCGTCGGCGCCCTTCCAGTCCTCGTGGGTGCCGCCCGGCCAACCGCCCTCGGGGACAAGGGAGTCGACGAGGGGATGCTCCGGGGCAAGCACCATGAACGTCGCGCCGAAGAGCGTGTCGGGACGGGTCGTGAAGACCTCGATGTCGGTCGTCGAGCCGGCCCGGTCACCAGAGGCGAGCGTCACGGGGAACGCCACGCGGGCACCGGCCGATCGGCCGATCCAGTTGCGCTGCATCAGCTTAACCTTCTCGGGCCAGTCGACCCGGTCCAGGTCGTCGGCGAGCCGGTCGGCATAGGCCGTGATCCGCATCATCCACTGGGACAGGTTGCGACGGAACACCGGGAAGTTGCCGCGCTCGGAGCGGCCCTCGTTGGTGACCTCCTCGTTGGAGAGCACCGTGCCGAGGCCGGGGGACCAGTTGACCGGCGCCTCCGAGGTGTAGGCGAGCCGGAAGCCTTCGAGTACCTTGGCCTGCTCGGCCTCACTCAGCTGAGACCAGTCCCGGGTGTCCCCACCGGGCAGCGGCCGCTCCCCCGACTCGAACTGTGCCACGAGCTCCGCGATCGGACGGGCGCGCCCGCGGCCACCGTCGGCGCGGACGGCCTCAGCGTCATACCAGGCGTTGAAGATCTGCAGGAAGATCCACTGCGTCCAGCGGTAGTACTCCGGGTCGATGGTGGCGAAGGTGCGCCGGTTGTCGAAGCCCAGCCCGAGGCGGCGCAGCTGGCGCCGCATGTTCGTCATGTTCTCCTCGGTGGTCTTCCGAGGGTGCTGGCCGGTCTGCACGGCGTACTGCTCGGCGGGCAGCCCGAACGCGTCGTAGCCGAGCGCATGCAGGACGTTGCGGCCGAGCATGCGGTGGAAGCGGCTGTAGACGTCGGTCGCGATGTAGCCGAGGGGGTGCCCGACGTGGAGTCCGACGCCCGAGGGGTAGGGGAACATGTCGAGGACACAGAGCTTCTCGCCGCGGGCGGCGACCTTGTCCGGCTCGGCCCAGGGCCCGGCCGGGTTGGGGGCGTTAAAGGTGCCCTCCTCCTCCCAGCGGTCCTGCCAGGCGAGCTCGATGTCCTGGGCCATCCGGGCGGTATAGCGGAACGGTGTCTCGTGGTCTGTGGCCTGGCTCATCTCATCACCTTCGTCGCGTGTGGCTGGTCGCTCCGCCCGGCTTCGCCGGCGGGCGCGGGGACGGACCCCGTCGGTCGGGCAAAAGAAAACCCCTCACAGGGAGGGGAAGCCGCGTTGATGTCGGGTCGCCCCGACTTTCGTCAACGCGGCTGCGGAAGGAGCAGCAGACCAGCCATGCACCCAAGGTTAGCGCAGCCCCGCAGCGGCCCCGACACGACGCGGCTAGCGCAGGAGCCCGAGGACGATGAGGACCTGGGCGGCGTGGTACGTGACCATCACGGCGAACGGGGCGAAGCGGCGCTCGTGCACGAACCGGTCGTGACCGAGGATCGTGTCGGAGACGAGGAAGAGGAAGCACCCGGCGGTGACGACCGGGTCGCCCTTGACCGCCGCCACGACGAGGAGCGTCGCGAGCGCGAGGACGTAGACGAAGACCGCGAACCGGTCCCGCCCGGCGTGGCGCACGACGTGCCGCCCGAACCGTCCGTGCAGGTAGAGCACGACGAGGACGGCCGGCAGCACGAGCCACGGGAAGCCGGTCGGCCCGGGCACCGTGAGCAGGGTCCAGACATACGCGACGTGCGCGGCGAGGAAGGCGAGCAGTCCAAACCGGAAGCGCACCTCAGTCGCCGTGAGCAGCAGGACATCACCGACGAGCGACAGGCCGAGCGCGACGAGGAGCGGGGTGATGTGTGGCGCGGCCGACGGGGGCGAGTCCGTGTAGAGCGACCAGGCCAGACCGCCGAGCAGGAGCATGAAGGTCGGCTTCGTGATCCGCTCGACGACGTAGTCGTCGCGCAGCACGGCGCCCCAGTTCAGCAGCGCCGTGATGCCGAGGGCCACCGAGAGCAGCCAGACGTGCGTGGACACGGCCCAAGGATTACAGCACCGGAGGACCTGTCGGCACGAAGCCACGCGATCGGCTCCGGAGCGTCTGCCACGCGGCCGGCGGTCGAGATGCGCCGCCTGGCGCCCGTCCCCTGGGACGGAGGTGGACGGCGTGCCCGCTCATGCCACACTCCACGGTATGCCCATGCGCACGTTCCAGCACACGGTCACGCCTGCAGACACTGCGGTCGCCCTCGGCAGCGGTGACCTCGAGGTGGTCGCGACCCCGCGCCTCATCACCTGGTGCGAGTCGGCCGCCTTCGAGGTGTGCCGGCCACAGACGCACGAGGGTCGGACGACCGTCGGCACCTTCGTCAAGCTCGAGCACATCAAGGGATCCCCGGTCGGAGCGCAGCTGTCGGTCTCCTGCGCCGAGCCGATCAGCGACGGACGGCGCCTCGTCTGCTTCGTCACCGTGACCGACCCTGACGGCGAGACGGTCGCGGAGGGCGAGGTGCACCGCGCCGTCGTGGACCGGGAGCGGTTCATGAGCAAGTGCCACCGGGTCGCCTGAGCCCCCGGCCGCCGGTGCCGACCACCCGCACCGCCCCCAGCCCGACTCCCCCGGCCGGCCGGCCCTCGGCGGCCGACGTCGACCGGGCCGCTGCCCGCCTCGGTGACACGACCCGCCTCACCCCGCTGCGGCACAACCGCCGCCTCTCCGAGCTCGTGGGCGCCGAGGTGCACCTCAAGCGCGAAGACGTCCAGACCGTCCGGTCCTACAAGGTGCGCGGTGCCTCCAACTTCATCGCCAGCCTGGGGGTGGACGAGCGCGAGCGCGGCGTCGTCTGCGCCAGCGCCGGCAACCACGCCCAAGGCGTCGCGCACGCCTGCGCCGCCCTCGGCGTGCACGCCCGGATCTACCTGCCCCGCACCACGCCCCGCCAGAAGCGGCAGCGGGTGCGCGACCTCGGTGGCGAGTGGGTGGAGGTCGTCGTGGGAGGCGACCTCTACGATGAGGCCGCGGCAGCGGCATACGCGGATGCCGAGCGGAGCGGCGCGACGCTCGTGCACGCCTTCGACGAGCCGCGCACCGTGGCCGGTCAGGGCACCGTCATTCGCGAGGCCGTGGAGCAGCTCGGCGTGCCGCCCGACGTCGTCGTCGTGCCCGTCGGTGGGGGTGGCCTGCTCGCCGGCACCATCACCTGGCTCGCGGAGCGACACCCCGGCACCCGGGTCGTCGGGGTCGAGCCGGGCGGCGCCGCGAGCATGCGCGCCGCCCTCGATGCCGGCCGCCCGGTCGACCTGCCGCGGGTGGACCCGTTCGTCGACGGGGCCGCGGTGTCCCGGGCCGGCACGGTGACGTTCCCGATCATCCGCGACAGTGGCTGCGAGGTCGTGACCGTGGACGAGGGCGCGGTCTGCGTCGAGATGCTCGCGCTGTACCAGACGGACGGCATCATCGCCGAGCCGGCCGGCGCGCTCGCGACGGCCGCCCTGCCCGAGCTCGGGATCCAGTCGGGCGAGAAGGTCATCGCGATCGTCTCGGGCGGCAACAACGACGTGACGCGCTATGCCGAGGTCGTCGAGCGCGCCCTCGTCCACGAGGGGCGCAAGCACTACTTCCTCGTCGAGTTCCCCCAGGAGCCGGGCGCGCTGCGCCGGTTCCTCGACGAGGTCCTCGGCCCGGAGGACGACATCACGCTCTTCGAGTACGTCAAGCACAACAACCGCGAGACCGGGCCGGCCCTCGTCGGCATCGAGCTCGGCTCGCCAGCCACGCTCCCCGCGCTGCTCGCCCGGATGGAGGCGGCCCCGCCGCACGTGGAGCGCGTGCCGCCTGACAGCCCGCTCTTCCGCTTCATTCTCTGACGGGTAGGCCGCTCAGCTCACCCGCGCGTCGCGCTTCCCCCCGCGCCGGTGAGGTGAGCGTTCCCCCCGGTCAGCTGCGCAGGCGGTCCATCTCCTGGCGGATGGCGTCCTCGGTGGGGACCGGCCGGCCGAAGGTCTCGATGGCGTGGGCGATGATCCCGATCCCCCAGATGCACAGGGGGATGACCGGCCAGAAGAAGTGGCGCCCGCTCATGGCCCAGATGAGCACGAACATCCCGTTGAAGAGGACGAAGGTGAGCAGGTGCATCCGGAAGTCGGCCTTCTTCTTCAGCCGGTCCACGGCGAGCTCTCGCAGCGCCTCCCCGGTGCGGTCGACTGTCGGGTCGACGGGTGGCACCTTCGGGTCCACTTGGGCCTCGGTCGGGTCGACGACGGCTCCGGGGTTCGATTCGTCGAGTGGGTGCAGGTTGGCAGCCATGGCGTTCCATCTCCTTCGGTCACGGCCATGCTCGGCCACCTTCAGGATCGCGCCAGCCGAGGTTCCCCGCTCGGGACCTTCGTCACGCGTTCGTCGTCACAGCACGAAGGCGTCCCCGTCGCGGCGGAAACCGAGGCGCTCGTAGTAGGGCTCGACCATGTCAGTCGGAATGAGCACGCGCCGGTAGCCGCGTCGGCGGAAGGGGCCGTCCGGGCCGAAGATGAACTCCCCCGGTGAGAGATCCCGGTAGCGGGGTGACACGTAGTCGAGGACGAGCTGGGCGGTGCGGTGCCCGGCGTCCCGCATCAGCACGACGCCCACCGTCTCGTCACCCCGGAGGATGAGGTAGGCGATGTCGTCGCTGAAGGGGTCGTGGACGAACTCAGGGTTGAACTGCCGGATGTCGGCCTCGTGGACCCGCAGGACGTGGCGCAGGTACTCGTCGTCGCCGTCCACCCCGAGCACTTCGAAGGCGGTCGCGTCGTGCTGGGCGCGCTTGAGCCGGACGAACTCCCTCAGGTTGACCAGCGTGAGGACCACGCCGAGCCCGAGCACCGGCCAGACGTGCCGCAGCGCGCCGTAGGTGGCGAGCAGGACGCAGCCGACGAGGGAGACGACCCGCAGTCGCAGGACCCGTGGCTGCGCCAGGGCGAGGAGCAGCACGGCGACACCCAGCCATCCGACCGCCTCGAGCCATGCCGCCATGTCGAGAGGCTACCCGCTGCCTCCGGTGACGCTACATGGCGCCC
>DASSTN010000001.1:0-14235 GCA_035707905.1 Intrasporangium sp. | reverse complement strand
CAGCGCGCCGCCGGAGGCCGTCGTGACCGTGACTCTCGACGGCCGGACGACAGCCGTGCCGATGCCGAGCAAGGACGAGTCGATCCTCGACGCGACGCTCCGGGTGCGCTCGGATGCGCCCTTCTCGTGCACCAACGGGGTCTGCGGCACCTGCCGGGCGAAGCTGCTGTCCGGCGAGGTGCGGATGGACCGCAACTACGCCCTCGAGCCCGACGAGGTGGCGCGCGGCCTGGTGCTGACGTGCCAGAGCCACCCGGTCACCGACGAGGTGTCGCTCGACTACGACGTCTGACCGCCGGGTGTGTGCCCTGTTGGTCGTCATGGCAGCCAAAAGGGCACGCACTTGGCCGTCGATCTCGACCCTGTGGATGGATTTGCCCGCATTGATTGGCTCTGCTGCACCATGAGTCGATGGAGGAGCACCTTCGGCCCCCAGACCGGCTGTTGCCCGCACGCATCGCGGGCCAGTCCGGTCTGGTGACGAGGGCTCAGGCGCTCGACGGTGGCTACTCACCGGCCAGGATTCGTTGGATGGTCCAGTCCGGCCGCTGGTCGGCCGTTCACCCGGGCGTCTATCTCACCGAGCCTGGCCGTGACGACTGGGAGACGCGCGCCGTTGCGGCACTCCTCTTCGTCGGCCTGCCAGCTGCACTCTCTGGGGTGAGCGCCGCGCACGCATGGGGACTCGCCCGGGCTGATGACGAGATCCATGTCATCGTTCCGATGAACCGGCGACGGACCCGCCGATCCGGCATCATCAGTCACCGGACCAGGGCTTTTACCTCACGAGTCCACCCACGGGCCTGGCCGCATCGCACCACCGCGGAGCACACGGTCCTCGATCTGATCTCTGGAAGAGACCTCGACACTGCGATCGCCATGGTTGCCAAGGCATGTCAGCAAGGGCTGACCACGGAGGATTCCTTGCTGGCCGCACTTCGCAGTCGGCCCTCACAACCGCACTTCTCGCTGCTGGTCGAAGCGCTCGCCGACGTCGGGGGCGGGGTCCACAGTGCGGCCGAGCTGAGGTACCTCCGGGATGTCGTGACAGCTCACGGCTTGCCCCGGGGCAGGCGCCAGGAGCCAGGTCCGCGTTCGACGGCGCGCGACACGGCCTACGAGGAGGTGAAGGTCATTGTCGAGGTGGACGGCCGGCGGGGGCATCAGGGCTGGTTGGGTCAGCAACGCGACGGTCGTCGAGACCGCGGGGCTGCAGCCGACGGCTGGCTCTCGGTCCGGGTCTTCTGGATCGACGTCGCCGGCACTCCATGCCATGTGGCCGTCGAACTCGGCTCGATCTTCGGCCACCGTGGGTGGACGGGTGCCGTGCGAGCCCGCAGACGGCCGGACTGCGCGGTGCGGTGGGCGGCATGACGGTCCCGATGCCGAGGGCGTGTGCCCTGATGGTCGTCCTGGCGACCAGAAGGGCACGCACCTGACTGACCGAGGTGCGGGCCGCGGATACGCTGCAGCCATGCGGCAGTACCTCGACCTCCTCGACCACGTCCTGACGCACGGCCAGGAGAAGTCCGACCGGACGGGCACCGGCACGCTCAGCGTCTTCGGACACCAGATGCGGTTCGACCTCGCCGACGGCTTCCCCGTTCTCACGACCAAGAAGCTGCACCTGCGCTCGATCATCGGCGAGCTGCTGTGGTTCCTCCGGGGCGACACGAACGTCAAGTGGCTCAACGACCGGGGCATCACGATCTGGGACGAGTGGGCCGACGCGGACGGTGAGCTGGGGCCGGTCTACGGCCACCAGTGGCGGTCCTGGCCCACCCCGGACGGGCGCCACGTCGACCAGATCGCCAAGGTGATCGAGCAGATCCGGACCAACCCCGACAGCCGGCGGCTCATCGTCTCGGCCTGGAACGTCGCCGACGTCGACGACATGGCGCTACCGCCGTGCCACACGATGTTCCAGTTCTACGTCCACCCGGCGACCGAGCCGGGCGGGCGTCGGCGCCTGTCGTGCCAGCTCTACCAGCGCAGCGCCGACATCTTCCTCGGCGTCCCGTTCAACATCGCGTCCTATGCCCTGCTGACCCAGATGGTCGCGCAGCTCACCGACCTCGAGCCCGGCGAGTTCGTCCACACCCTGGGCGACGCCCACCTCTACCTCAACCACGTGGAGCAGGCGAACCTCCAGCTGACCCGGACGCCGCACCCGCTGCCGACGATGCGGATCAACCCGGCGAAGAAAGACATCGACGACTTCGACCTCGACGACTTCGAGCTCGAGAACTACGTGGCGGAGCCGTCCATCAAGGCGCCGATCGCAGTCTGAGGCAGGGGTGCGACACATGACGAACGTCTCGATCATCGTCGCCGTGGGCCGCAACGGCGTGATCGGCGACGGCACGACCATGCCGTGGCACATCTCCGAGGACCTCAAGTACTTCAAACGGACCACGATGGGCCACCCGATGATCATGGGTCGGCGCACCTTCGAGTCCATGGGGGTCCTGCCCGGGCGGCGGAGCATCGTCATCACGCGCCAGCCCGACTGGTCGCACCCGGGCGTCGAGACCGCACACTCCCTACCGGAGGCCCTCAGCCTCGCCGGCCCCGCCGAGGAGGTCTTCGTCGTCGGCGGGGGCGAGGTGTACCGGGAGGCCATGCCGTATGCCGCTCACCTCCTGATCACCGAAGTGGACCGTTCCCCGGAGGGCTCCGTCACCTTCCCGGAGGTCGACCTGACGGAGTGGCGCGAGGTGTCGCGCAAGCCCCGCGACGGATTCTCCTGGGTCGTCTACGAACGCCGCTGAGGCCACGGCCCGACCGACGGCCCCTCGGCGCTGTAACGACGTGCCGGACCTACCGATGGTAAGGATGCAGGGCACGACCCGGACCCCCGAGCGGGTGGTGCCCTGCATCCTGGGACGCCACGACAGGGGCGCTGGAGGACTCGGCGAGGCGCGCCAACGGGTTGTCAGAGCCCATCGCGCCGGGCGCTAACCTTGGCCCATGGCAGCCACTCCCGTGCTCGGACGCGTCCTCTCGGCGATGGTCACCCCGATGCACACGGACGGCTCCCTCGACCTGGAAGCAGCTGCTCGGCTGGCGACCTACCTCGTCGACGCCGGCCACGACGGCCTGGTCGTCTCGGGCACGACAGGCGAGTCCCCGACGACCACCGACAGCGAGAAGGTGCGGCTCCTCGAGACCGTCGTCGAGGCCGTTGGCGGCCGGGCGGTCGTCATCGCGGGCGTCGGCACGAACAACACGGCCCACAGCGTCGAGTGCGCCAGGGCTGCTGCCACGGCTGGCGCGGACGCGGTGCTCGTCGTCACCCCCTACTACAACAAGCCGCCCCAGGCCGGTCTGGTCGCGCACTTCACCGCGGTGGCCGACGCCACGGACCTGCCGGTCATGCTCTACGACATCCCGGGCCGGTCCGGTATCGCGATCGCCAAGGACACCTACCTCGAGATCGCCAAGCACCCCAACATCGTCGCCGTCAAGGACGCCCGCGCCGACCTGTGGCTTGCCTCCGAGCTCATGGCCGCAACCGACCTGCTGTGGTACTCGGGCGACGACGCGATGAACCTCGCGCACTTCGTCAACGGTGCCACCGGCTTCGTCGGCGTGACCTCCCAGACGAGCCCAGCGGCATACCGGCGGATGGCGGATGCCGTCCTGGACGGGCGCTGGGACGATGCGCGCGCCATACATCGCGAGCTGATCCCGCTCGTGGAGGCGGTCATGACCATCACCCAGGGCGCGATCATGGCCAAGGCCGCGCTCGCCCTCCAGGGCATCATCCCGTCGCCGACCGTGCGACTCCCGCTCGTCGAGGCCGACCAGGCGCAGACCGCGTTGTTGGCCACCCGCCTCGACCTGACGCACTGACAGGAGCTCCGTGAGCCACCCTCACCCGGAACTGACCTACCCGCCGCCGCTCGAGGAGGGCGGCCTGCGCGTCGTGGCCCTCGGCGGCCTCGGCGAGGTCGGTCGCAACATGACCGTCCTCGAGACGCAGGGGCGGCTGCTCGTCATCGACTGCGGCGTCCTCTTCCCGGACGAGAGCCACCCGGGCGTCGACCTGATCCTGCCCGACTTCTCCTACATCGAGGACCGGCTCGACGACATCGAGGCGATCGTGCTCACCCACGGGCACGAGGACCACATCGGCGCGGTGCCCTACCTGCTCCGGCTCAAGGACGACATCCCGCTCATCGGTTCGACGCTGACGCTCGCGCTCGTCGAGGCCAAGCTCAAGGAGCACCGGATCAGGCCGTTCACCATGGCGGTCCGTGAGGGGCAGCGTGAGCAGCTCGGCGTCTTCGACCTGGAGTTCGTCGCGGTCAACCACTCGATCCCCGATGCCCTCGCCGTCTTCGTCCGCACGGCCGCCGGCACCCTGCTGCACACCGGCGACTTCAAGATGGACCAGCTGCCGCTCGACGGGCGCCTCACCGACCTGCGCGCCTTCGCGCGACTGGGGGAGGAGGGCGTCGACCTCTTCCTCACCGACTCCACGAACGCCGACGTGCCCGGCTTCACGACCCCCGAGCTCGAGATCGCCCCCGCCATCGACAAGGTGTTCCGGCACGCGCAGCGGCGCATCATCGTCGCCTGCTTCAGCAGCCACGTCCATCGTGTCCAGCAGGTGCTCGACGCGGCGGAGAAGGCCGGACGCAAGGTCGCCCTCGTGGGCCGCTCCATGGTGCGCAACATGGGTATCGCCGCGGACCTCGGTTACCTCCACGTGCCGGACGGCATCCTCGTCGACTGGAAGCGGATCGACGACCTGCCCGATGACGAGATCGTCCTCATCTCGACCGGGTCCCAGGGTGAGCCGATGGCCGCCCTGTCACGCATGGCCAACCGTGACCATCGCATCGACGTGGGGCCCGGCGACACCGTCCTGCTCGCGAGCAGCCTGATCCCGGGCAACGAGAACGCCGTCTACCGGGTCATCAACGGCCTGATGCGCCTCGGCGCGACCGTCGTGCACAAGGGCATCGCGAAGGTGCACGTCTCCGGCCACGCCAGTGCCGGCGAGCTGCTCTACACCTACAACATCGTCAAGCCGCGCAACGTCCTGCCGGTCCACGGCGAGTGGCGCCACATGTACGCCAACGCCCAGCTGGCCAAGGCCACCGGGGTGCCTGACGAGAACGTCGTGCTCGCCGAGGACGGCGTGGTGGTCGACCTCGTCAACGGCCAGGCTCGCGTCGTCGGGGTCGTCGACTGCGGCTACGTCTACGTCGACGGGAGTAACATCGGCGGCACCGACGAGGCACTCCTCAAGGACCGCCGGATCCTGCGCGACGAGGGTTTCATCACCTGCATCGTCGTGCTCGACGCGGCGACGGGCAAGATCGCCTCCGGCCCCGAGATCACCGCCCGGGGCTTCGCGGAGGACGACGAGATCTTCCTCGACGTCATCCCCAAGGTCGAACGCGCCATAGAGGAGGCCGTGCGGGGCGGCGTGCGTGACGACTACCAGCTCCAGCAGGTGGTCCGTCGGGCGGTCGGCTCCTGGGCCGGCGGCAAGATCCGCCGGCGCCCGATGATCATCCCGGTCGTGATGCAGGCCTGAGCCATGGGCCGCTGGCTCGACGCGACCATCGGGGCGCTCCTCGTCCTGCTCGTCTGTGTGGGCGCCCTGCGCTGGATCGACACGACGTGGCGACCGGTGGTCGCCCTGCAGTCCCTGGCACCGTTCGTCGTGGTCGGTCTCGGTCTCCTGCTTGTCGCGACGCTCCTGCTGCGCCGCTGGTGGATGCTCGTGCCGGTCGGCGCCTGTGCCGTCGTGGCCTGGGCGATGGCGCTGCCCTGGTTCTTCGCGGCGACCGTGCCGGGCCCGGCCAACCTCACGGTGATGTCGGCCAACCTCTACTACGGGCGGGCGAATGCCGACCAGGTGATGGCGGCTGTCCGGGCGCACGAGGTCGACGTCCTCGTCCTCACCGAGGTGACCCCGGACGTCATCGGCCGGCTCGACGAGGCAGGGCTCACCAGACTGCTCGGGCACCGGGCCGGCGAGGCCCGTCCCGACACCTTCACCGGCACGATGATCTACAGCCGTCTGCCCATGACGGTCGTGTCGGGCACCGCGAGCCCTGACGTCGAGCAGACGCCGAGCCTGCAGCCGGAGGTCGTCCTCACCGTCGACGGGCAGCAGGTCCGGGTCAAGGCCGCCCATCCGATGGCTCCCATTGCCGGCGAGACCGGGCAGTGGCGAGCGGGGCTGACCGCACTCGAGCGCTGGAAACGGGACCTGCCGCCCGGGGACCGGCTCGTGGTCGCCGGCGACTTCAACTCGTCCTTCGGCCACCCCGGCTTCCGGCAGCTTGCCGAGGGGCTGGTCGACGCCCAGCGCGCCGCCGGTGAGGGCTGGGTCCGCACCTGGCCGGTCGTGGGTCGGCGGATGCCGCCCTTCGTGGGGCTCGACCACCTGCTCAGCCGCGGCCTCGGCGTCGTCGGTGCCGGGCAGGTGGCGTTCCACGGCTCGGACCATATGCTCGTGTGGGCGAGCTACGCCCTGCGGTGAGCCACTCGTGAACTGAGCGGTATGCCGCTCACCGGGGTCGGTCTGCACCAGCGGCCTCCGCGAGGCTGGTAGGGGTGGGGCGTCTCGCATCGCGACACCACCGGCTTTGAGCGTGGACGCCGCGGCCGACGGGCCTCTATGGTTCCGGTCAAGGTCATGAGCGCCAGCGCCAAGCCCCGGCTCGCTGGCCAGCAACCCTCCTTCCGCGGTGGGGTGCTCCGGGTGACGACCGGGCCGTGCGCGTCCGCGTGCGGCAAGCGCGGGCCCTGCTCTGTGGGTCCCCGACCCTTAGGAGCCGTCATGCCGGTCCTGTCTCTCGAGACCCCCCTTCGCACCCAGTCCCGCCGCTCTTCCGCGCCGCTGCCCGCCGTCGTGGGTGGGGACCTGCGGGTGCCGTCCCGCTCCGGGCCGGTCCGCTACGGCAACCTCGACCACGCCGCGTCGACGCCGGCCCTCGTCGCCGTCAAGGACGCCGTGGACACCGCGCTGCAGACGTACGCCTCGGTCCACCGCGGCGCCGGCTGGGCCTCTCGGGTGACGAGCGCCTGGTACGAGCAGGCCCGCGAGGAGGTGGCCCGCTTCGTCGGTGCCCGGTCCGAGGACGAGGTCGTCTTCACGCGCACCACGACCGACTCCTGGAACCTCCTCGCCAAGGCCCTGCCCGACGGGGCGGTCGTCTTCGTCTTCGAGAGCGAGCACCACTCGACGCTGTTGCCGTGGCCATCGACGCGGACGGTCCGGCTGCCCGTGCCCGGGAGCCTCGAGGAGGCGACCGCCCTTCTCGAGCAGGCGCTCGAGGCCCACCCGGCGCCGATCCGGCTCGTGGTGCTCACCGCGGCCTCGAACGTCACTGGTGAGGTCTGGCCGGTCGACCGCTTCGCGGCCCTGGCGCATCGCCATGGCGCGCGCCTGGCCGTCGACGCCGCTCAGCTCGCCGCGCACCGACCCGTCGACCTCGCCACGTGGGACGCGGACTACGTCGCGTTCTCGGGTCACAAGCTCTACGCCCCCTTCGGTGCCGGTGCCCTCGTCGGCCGGCGGGACTGGCTCGACGCCGGCACGCCCTATCTGGCCGGCGGCGGCGCGACCCGGGCCGTCACGCCGTCCTCGACCGTGTGGCAGACGGGGCCCGCCCGCCACGAGGGCGGCAGCCCGAACGTGATCGGGGCGATCGCACTGGCGGCTGCCTGCGCGACGCTCTCGCGCCACTGGGACGCGATCGAGCGACACGAGGCCCGGCTCCTCGCCCGGCTCCGGCGCGGTCTGGGGGACATCCCGGGCGTTCGTCAGCTGTCCGCGCTGGAGGATGGCCGGGACCGCGTCGGTGTCGTGGCCTTCACCGTGGCGGGCTTCGACCCGTCGCTCGTGTCCCAGGTGCTCGCCTGGGAGCAGGGCCTGGGGGTGCGTGACGGGAAGTTCTGCGCCCACCTCCTCGTCGACCGGCTGCTGGCTCAGGGGCAGCCCTCCACGACGGCGGTGCGCGCCAGCATCGGGCTCGGGACCACGGCGGAGGCGGTCGACCGGCTCCTGCTGGGGGTGCGGAGCCTCGTCGAGCAGGGCCCGGTCGACGACTGGTCGCACGACGGCTCCGGGTGGGTCCGCGCCTCCGCGGACGACCGCCACCTCCGGAGCGTTCCTCGCCCCTGGTGACCGGGCGCAGCGGCATCCCTCCTCGAGGACGCTGCTTTCTGCTGCTGTTGCGCGTGTGACGCGTGTGTCGAAGGGGGTGGTGGCGTACGGTGCGACCATGCCGACTCGTCCGTCCAGCAGCACCCGGGGGTCCTCGGCGACCAAGAGCGGCGCAGCCTCCCGTGCCGCCTCCACCCGTCGACCCGCCGCCCGGTCGAGCCGTCCGAGCGCGCGAACCACGTCAGGCAAGGCCCGCAAGGCCAAGGGCGGGGGACTGCCGCTCCCGCTGCGTGCCATCCGCAACACGTGGATGGGCGTCTCCCACGTCGCCGGCGGTGCCGTCCGTCGGGTCGGCAGCAGCGCCATGGACCTCGAGCCGGAGCACCGTCGCGACGGCGTCGGCTTCGCGCTCATCGCCCTGTCGGTGGTCGTCGCGGCGAGGGAGTGGTGGGGCGTGCCCGGGCCGGTCGGCCAGCTCGTCCATGCCGTCTTCGCGGGCACGTTCGGGCGCGTCGCCTACGCCGTGCCGCTCGTGCTGTTGGCGCTCGGGCTGCGCCTGCTCAGGGCGCCCCAGGACGACGCGGCCAATGCCCGGATCACGTGGGGCACCATCGCGCTGACCTTCGCCGCGTGCGGCCTGGCGCACATCGCGGACGGCATCCCGAACCCGCCCGAGGGCGCCGAGGGAATGCGTGCCGCCGGCGGCATCATCGGCTTCCTCGCCTCGAGCCCGAGCACCGGCGCGACGGACTCGGCTTCGCGCTCATCGCCCTGTCCGTGGTCGTCGCGGCGCGGGAGTGGTGGGGTGTGCCGGGGCCGGTCGGCCAGCTCGTCCATGCGGTCTTCGCCGGCACCTTCGGGCGCGTCGCCTACGCCGTGCCGCTCGTGTTGCTGGCGCTCGGGCTGCGCCTGCTCAGGGCCCCGCAGGACGACGCGGCCAACGCCCGGATCACGTGGGGTACCATCGCGCTGACCTTCGCCGCGTGCGGCCTCGCGCACATCGCGGACGGCATCCCGAACCCGCCCGAGGGCGCAGAGGGAATGCGGGCCGCCGGTGGCATCATCGGCTTCCTCGCCTCGAGCCCGCTGGCCGCGGCCGTCTCCGTCTACGGAGCCGTCGTCCTCCTCGCGCTGCTCGGGACCTTCGGGCTGCTCGTCGTGACGGCGACGCCGGTCAACATGATCCCGACCCGCCTGCGCCAGCTGCGAGACCTGGTGCTCCACCGCCACGTGGACCACGACGAGTCCAGCGACACCCAGCCCACGGGCCGGAAGCGTCCCAAGCGCAAGGCGATCGACCTCGAGGACGGACGCGAGGGCGACGAGGCCTTCCGTCAGGCCGCGCAGGTCGACGACGGCAGCGCGGGGAAGTCCCGGCTCCGGCCCGGCGAGAAGCGGCCGACGCGCCCGGGGGTGCTGGCTCCGAAGTCGGGGGAGCCCGCGACCGGCCTCGACGCGACCGACCCGCGGACCCACGGCGCCCCGGAGACGGCGAAGGTCGGCCCGAAGGCCGAGCTCGTCGCGCCCCCGACGAGCACGATGCCGTCGCGGGTCGAGCAGCTCTCGCTCGGCGGCGACATCACCTACCGCCTGCCCGACCAGGCCCTGCTCACCCCGGGAGCCCCGCACAAGACGCGCAGCGAGGCGAACGACCGCGTCGTCGAGTCCCTGACGAACGTCTTCGAGCAGTTCGACATCGACGCCGCCGTCACCGGATTCACCCGGGGCCCGACGGTCACCCGCTACGAGGTCGAGCTCGGCTCGGGCACGAAGGTCGAGCGCGTCACCGCGCTCTCGAAGAACATCGCGTATGCCGTCGCCTCGGCCGACGTGCGCATCCTCAGCCCCATCCCGGGCAAGTCGGCGATCGGTATCGAGATCCCCAACGCCGACCGTGAGAACGTCGCCCTGGGCGACGTGCTGCGCAGCCAGACCGCCCGCAGCAACCAGCACCCGATGGTCATGGGAGTCGGCAAGGACGTCGAGGGCGCCTACGTCATCGCGAACCTCGCCAAGATGCCGCACCTGCTCGTCGCCGGCGCGACGGGCTCCGGCAAGTCGAGCTTCGTCAACTCGATGATCACCTCGATCCTCATGCGGGCGACACCCGAGGAGGTCCGCCTCGTCCTCGTCGACCCGAAGCGGGTCGAGCTGACGGCCTACGAGGGGATCCCGCACCTCATCACCCCGATCATCACGAGCCCGAAGAAGGCTGCGGAGGCCCTGCAGTGGGTCGTGCGCGAGATGGACCAGCGCTACGACGACCTCGCCGCCTTCGGGTTCAAGCACGTCGACGACTTCAACAAGGCGGTCCGGGCGGGCAAGGTCAAGCCTTTGCCCGGCTCCGAGCGCCAGCTCACGCCCTACCCCTACCTGCTCGTCGTGGTCGACGAGCTCGCCGACCTGATGATGGTCGCGCCGCGCGACGTCGAGGAGTCCGTGGTCCGGATCACGCAGCTCGCGCGCGCGGCCGGCATCCACCTCGTCCTCGCCACGCAGCGGCCGTCGGTCGACGTCGTGACGGGGCTCATCAAGGCCAACGTTCCCTCCCGCATGGCCTTCGCGACGAGCTCGCTCGCCGACTCGAGGGTCGTGCTGGACCAACCCGGTGCCGAGAAGCTCATCGGGCAGGGTGACGCGCTCTTCCTGCCGATGGGCGCGAGCAAGCCGATGCGCGTTCAGGGCGCGTGGGTCAACGAGTCGGAGATCCACGAGGTCGTCAAGTTCGTCACCGACCAGCTCAAGCCGAACTACGTCGAGAACGTCACGGTCGCCGCGCCCAAGAAGCAGATCGACGACGACATCGGCGATGACCTCGACGTCCTGCTGCAGGCCGCGGAGCTCGTCGTAACGACCCAGTTCGGATCGACGTCGATGCTCCAGCGCAAGCTCCGCGTGGGCTTCGCCAAGGCCGGCCGGCTGATGGACCTGCTCGAGTCGCGCGGCATCGTCGGGCCCAGCGAGGGGAGCAAGGCCCGCGACGTGCTCGTCCGTCCGGACGACCTCCCGACGACCCTCGCCCTGCTCCGGGGCGAGGACGTGCCGATGCCGACCGACGACGCCGACGTGGCGGATGACGCGGACCTCGAGCTCGACGCCCCGCAGCCCTACGACGACTCCGTGATCGACCGCGAGCCGGTCGAGGACCAGCTGGCGGGCCAGGAGGCCGGGCCGGAGCCCACGCGGACCGCGGCCATCGTGGCCCAGCGCAGCGAGCGGCGGGACGGTCCGCCCGGTCAGACGCCTGTCGCCGCCTGGACGCCCGGTGACATGACACCCGTGGTCGAGGAGGACGACGAGGACTCGGAGGATGCCTGGCAGCTGACCGATCGGCGCGACGAGCGGTGGTGACGTCCGGGCCGCACGGCCCGTGGCGGTGACGCTGATCGGCTCAGGCCACCACTAGAGTCCGTCCAATGGAATCGTCGTCGATGGACCTCTGGCCGTCGGTCAGCCGTCACACCGGCCCCCCGACACGGTGGCAGCGCTGGGTCCGCAACGTCCGGGAGACCCCGAGCGCGGTCCTGCTCTTCGTGCAGATGCTGCTGTTGTTCATCTACCCGTTCATCGAGACCGACGTCCTCGGTCCCTACGCCAGGGCGCTCATCGGAGCAGCGGCCCTCGTGGTCATCTACCTCGCGGTCCGCGTCGTGCGCGCCACGCCGGCGCTCACCTGGGTCGCGGCCGTGCTGGGCGGCCCTGTCGTGCTCCTCACGATCGCGGAGTCGATCTGGCAGGACGTCACCCCGCTGGCATTCGTCTCGGCCCTGCTCCACGCGCTCTTCTACTTCTACATCGCCTACGCCCTGATCCGGTACATGTTCGCGGACAACTGGGTCACCCGCGACGAGCTGTACGCGACGGGCGCGACCTTCACCGTGGTCGTCTGGGCCTATGCGTACGTCTACCAGACGGTCCAGTTCATCTGGCCCGCCTCGTTCACCATCCACGGCGAGGCCGGGGCGGGCACGCGCAGCTGGTTCGAGCTGCTCTACCTGTCCGTCACGACGATGACGAACACCGGCCTCTCGGACATTGTCGCGGTCACCCCGAACGTGCGCTCCTTCGTGATGGTGCAGATGCTCTCCGGCATTCTCTACGTCGCCCTCGTCGTGGCTCGCCTCGTCGGCCTGACGATCATGCGCTTCAACCGCTGAGTGGTATGCCGCTCAGCCGGCTTGCGCTTCTCGGCCCGGCTGCGCGACATCCTCCACCTCGCGCATGACGCGCAGAATGTTGTCCCGCACGAGCTTCGCGACGTCGTGGTCGGACCACCCGTTCTCGAGCAGGGCCGCGACGAGCCGCGGGTAGCGGCTGACGTCCTCGAGACCGACCGGGAAGGTGTCGGTCCCGTCGTAGTCGCCGCCGAGGCCGACGTGGTCGATCCCGGCGACCTCGCGCACATGGTCGAGGTGCGCGACGACCTGCTCGATCGTCGCGGCCGGCTTCGGGTGCTCCACGACGTAGCCCGCCACGAACCGCTGGAACGCCACCCAGTCCTTCGCGTCGACCCCGACCTCCGCGGCTGCGGCGGCCGCCTCCACGCGCCACTCGGCCGTCGCCGGCGACACGAACTCGGGGACGAAGGTGACCATGCAGACCCCACCATTGTCGGCGAGCGTCTCGAGGACGTCGTCCGGGACGTTGCGGGCCGAGTCGCACACCGCACGGGCGGACGAGTGGCTGAAGATGACGGGGGCCCGTGACGTCTCGAGGGCGTGGCGCATGGTCGTGGCGGCGACGTGGCTCAGGTCGACCATCATGCCGAGCCGGTTCATCTCCCGGACGACCTCTCGCCCGAAGTCGGTGAGGCCGCCCACGACCGGCTCGTCCGTCGCCGAGTCCGCCCACGGCACGTTGTCGTTGTGGGTCAGCGTGAGGTAGCGCACCCCCAGGTCATGCAGCATCCGCAGCACGGCGAGCGACCCCGCGATGGAGTGGCCACCCTCGGCGCCCATGAGGCAGGCGATCCTCCCCTCGCGGGCGGCCGCCGCGACGTCGGCGGACGTGCGAGCGGGCCTGAGCTGAGCGGCATACCTCTCGGTCATCCGGCGAACGCCGTCCACCTGCTGCAGCGTGGCGACCACTGCTTCGGGACCGCGGAGGGTGCTCGGGACGAAGACCGACCAGAACTGCGCCCCGACGCCGCCGGCGCGGAGGCGGCGGAGGTCCGTGTTCGTCGTCGGCACGGGACGGGCGATGTCAAGGCGGTCGAAGTCGTAGCCGACCTGCTCGCGCACCTCCCACATGAGGTCGTTGTGGCCGTCCACCAGCGGGTGCTCGCGAAGCAGGTCCTGGGCGCGGTCGAGGGATGCGGCGGGCGGCATGCGAGCCATTGAACACCCCCGAACTAGAGTGGGCGCATGACTCCGCCGGACAAGAGCGTCGCCCTCGTCACCCTCGGGTGCACCCGCAACGAGGTCGACTCCGAGGAGCTGGCGGGCCGGCTGCTGGCGGAGGGATGGCGGCTCGTCGACGACGCAGCCGAGGCCGACGTGGCCGTGGTCAACACCTGCGGCTTCGTCGAGCAGGCCAAGAAGGACTCGATCGACGCGCTGCTCGAGGCCTCCGACCTCAAACAGGACGGACGCACCCGGGCGGTCGTCGCAGTCGGGTGCCTCGCCGAGCGGTATGGCGCTGAGCTCGCCTCCGAGCTGCCCGAGGCCGACGCGGTGCTCGGGTTCGACTCCTACCGCGACCTCTCGACCCACCTGCGCACACTCCTCGCCGGCGGACACGTGCCGAGCCACACGCCGGGCGACCGGCGCAAGCTGCTGCCGCTCAGCCCGGCCGCTCGTCGCAATGAGGTCGGCCACGTCGCCACGCCCGGCTTCGGCGACGAGCCGGTGGGACCGGCGCCCGCCAGCGGCCCCCGGGTCATCCGCGCCCGCCTCGACGGACGGCCGTGGGCGCCGCTCAAGATCGCCTCCGGCTGCGACCGACGCTGCTCGTTCTGCGCCATCCCGATGTTCCGCGGGGCCTTCGTGTCCCGGCGTCCCGACGAGGTGCTCGCCGAGGCGCGCTGGCTCGCCGAGCGAGACGTCAAGGAGCTCTTCCTCGTCTCCGAGAACTCCACGTCCTACGGCAAGGACCTCGGCGAC